>NZ_RAWC01000060.1:0-41456 GCF_003611685.1 Corallococcus sp. CA049B
GTCCCCGCCCTGTTCAAGGTGGCCCTGGCCCCCGTGCAGGCCTTCTTCCGGCTGGAGGCCAGCAGCGGCATCCTGCTGGCGCTCTGCGCGGTGGCCGCGCTCGCCTGGGCCAACTCCCCCTGGGGCGCCTCCTACGCCGCCGTCTTCGACGCGCCCCTCCACCTGGAGGTGGTGGGCCACGGCGGCCACTTCACCTTCCGCGAGTTCATCAACGACGGGCTGATGACGCTCTTCTTCTTCCTGGTGGGGATGGAGATCAAACGCGAGCTGTCCGCGGGCGAGCTGCGCACGTTCTCCCGCGCGCTGCTGCCGCTCATCGCCGCGCTGGGCGGCATGGTGGTGCCCGCCGCGCTCTACCTCTTCTTCACCCGGGGCACGCCCGCGCAGGGCGGCTGGGCCATCCCCATGGCCACGGACATCGCGTTCGCCATTGGCTGCCTCACGCTGGTGAAGGCGCGCGTGAGCCAGGGGCTGGTGGTGTTCCTCACCGCGCTCGCCATCTTCGACGACATCGGCGGCATCCTCGTCATCGCGCTCTTCTACGGCACGGGCCTGCACGTGGAGTGGCTCGCGGTGGCCGCGGGCCTGGTCGCGGTGCTCTGGGGGCTCAACCGCTTCTACGTGCGCAACGGGCTGGCCTACGCCGTCGTGGGCGCGGCGCTCTGGTACGCCATGCACCACGGCGGCATCCACGCCACGCTGTCCGGCGTGGTGCTGGGCCTGTGCATCCCCGCGCTGCCCACCCGCCCGGGACGCGAGGTGCTGGAGGAGCTGGCGGAGTACATCCGGGGGCTGGTGTCCCAGCCGGACGACGAGACCGCGCGCAGCGCGCAGCTGCTCCACATCGAAGAGGCGCTGGAGGACATCGAGCCGCCGCTCAACCGCTTCGTGCACCTGTGGCACGGCTACGTGGCCTACGGCATCGTGCCGCTGTTCGCGCTGGCCAACTCCGGCGTGGACGTGTCCGGCATGTCGCTGTCGGACCTGCTCAAGCCCCTGCCGCTGGGCATCATCATGGGCCTCTTCGTAGGCAAGCAGGTGGGCATCTTCCTGTTCACCTGGGCGGCGGTGCGGGCGGGCGTGTCCCCGCTGCCCACGGGCGGCGGCATGGCGCAGCTGCACGGGGTGGCCGTGGTGGCTGGCATCGGCTTCACGGTGGCCCTCTTCGTGGCCGGGCTGGCCTTCGCCGGACAGCCGGCCCTGCTGGCGGAGGCCAAGCTGGGCATCCTGGTGGGCTCGCTGCTCTCCGCCGTCGTGGGCTACGTCCTCTTGCGCTACGTGGCCCGTCCGCCCCAGGCTGCGGCACAGGCCTCGCCATGAACCTCCAGGACCTCAACCGCATCCGGCAGATCGCCCTCATCGCCGCCCGCCACGGCTTCGGCGAGGTGACCGAGCGCGCTGGCGTCTGGCGCATGCTCGGCGGCCGCAAGGAGAAGGTGGAGGTCTCCGAGGAGGCCCGCCGCGAGTCCACCGCGCGCCGCTTCCGCCTCTTCCTGGCGGAGCTGGGGCCCACGTTCATCAAGCTGGGCCAGGTGCTCTCCACGCGCGCGGACCTGCTGCCCGGGGAGTTCGTGGAGGAACTGGCCACGCTCCAGGACGACGTGGAGGCCATCCCCCTGGAGCAGGTCCACGCGCAGATCCGCGACGCTTTGGGCAAGGACGTGCAGGAGCTGTTCGCCCAGGTGGATCCGGAGCCGCTCGCCGCCGCGTCCATCGCCCAGGTGCACCGCGCGGTGACGCTGGAGGGCGAGGAGGTCGTCATCAAGGTGCAGCGCCCCGGCATCGCCCAGCGCATCGACGCGGACCTGGGCGTGCTGCGCTCGCTGGCGCGCCTGTTGGAGGCCGTGGTGGAGGAGACGGGCATCTACTCGCCCTCCGGCATCGTGGACGAGTTCGACCGGGCCATCCACGAGGAGCTGGACTTCATCAACGAGGCCACCAACATCCGCGCGTTCCTGGAGAACCACAAGGACCGCCCGTACCTCAAGATTCCGCGCGTGTACGCGGCGCTCTCCAGCCGCACCGTGCTCACCATGGAGTTCATCCGCGGGGAGAAGATCAACCCCGCGGCCCTGCCGGAGGCGGACCGCAAGCAGATCGCCCAGCACATCCTGGAGGCCAGCTTCCGCCAGCTGTTCGACGACGGCCTGTTCCACGGCGATCCGCACCCCGGCAACGTGCTGCTCATGGAGGGCAACCGGCTGGCGCTGCTGGACTTCGGCGTGGTGGGCCGGCTCACCCGCCCCATGCAGGAGACGCTGGTGATGCTGTGCCTGGCGGTGGCGCTCAAGGACAGCGACTCCGTGGCGCGCATTCTCTACCGCGTGGGCGTGCCGGACGCGCGCGCCAACCTGATGGGCTTCCGCAACGACATCGATTCCATCCTGGGCCAGCACCTGCCCACCACGCTGGGCCAGGTGGACGCGCGCACGCTCCTGCGCGACCTGTTGGATCTGGCCGTGAAGTACCGCATCCGCATCCCCAAGGAGTACGCGCTGCTGTCGCGCGCCTCCGTCTCCACCGAAGGCATGCTGCGCGGGCTCTACCCGGAGCTGAACATCATCGAGGTCGCGCTGCCGTACGCGAAGGAGCTGATGGCGGGCCGGTACGATCCCACGCAGCTCCAGGGCGGTCTGATGCGCACGCTCCTGCGCTTCCAGTCCATGGCGCAGGACCTGCCCACGCAGCTGTCGCAGATCCTGCTGGACCTGGAGACGGGCAAGTTCAGCGTCACGGTGCGCGCGGAGCAGTTCGACAAGCTCAACGAGAACCTGCGCAGCGTGGCCGTCATCGCCTTCCTGGGCCTGTGCGCGTGCGGCTTCATCGTGGGCGCGTTCATCGCCTTCGCGCCCCGGCCGCCCATGTACGGGAACGTGCCGGTGCTGGGCATCGTCGGCATCGCGCTGGCCGCGGCCCTCTTCGGCGCGGTGCTCACCTGGTACCTGTTCGGCGGCCGGTTCGGGAAGGTCAGCGTGACCCGCTTCCTCAAGAAGCGCAGGTAGCCCAAGGACCTCACCGGCGCTCGGCACGGGGTGGGTGCGACAACGGCCCACCTGATGGAGGGCAGGCGGGCTCGGGGAGCGCGTGTCACGCGAGCGCGAACGGATCCGTTGAGGGGTGCACAGTCAGGCGTGGCCCGGGTAGTCTGCGGGGCTTGTCGTTCTCCCCTCTTGCCCCCGTGCTCGACTTGTCCGCGAACCCAACCGCCGCCCGTCGTCCGTACCGCGCCCCGCTGGCCACGCTGTTCGCGGCCGCGCTCCTCGCCACCACCGCCGGCTGTGCAGGCGGGCTCGATGACCCCGATCGCTTCACCGGGGGCACCAGCTCCTGCGCCCCTGGCACCACCGGCGCGAGCGTCATCCAGGCGCAGTGCTTGTCGTGTCACTCCACGGACGCCAACGGCTCCGCGGGCGGCGGCCTGGACCTGCAGGCGTCCGGGCTCCCCGGGCGGCTCTACACCACCAACTCGGCGTGCAACACCGCGCCGCTGGCGGACAGCGCCAACCCGTCCCAGTCCTTCTTCCTGAAGAAGCTCACGGCGTCGCCGGGCTGCGGCGCGCGGATGCCGCTGGGCGCGTCGTTGAGCGCCGCGGACACCGCGTGCGTCACCGATTGGCTGGTCGCCGGAAAGCCGGGCTCCCCGTGATGACGCGCACCCGATACGCCACCGCCGCGGCCCTCCTGGGCGCGGCCCTGCTGCTCGCCCCCGCCGCGGACGCCGCGCCGAAGAAGGCGCCCGCGAAGACGGCGCAGTCCGCGAAGAAGAAGAAGGCCCAGCAGCCCGCGGAGGCGCGCCGCGTGGCGGTGCTCGCCTCCGGTCCGCACGCGGACGCCGCGCGCGACGCGCTGGAGGCGGAGCTGGCCCGCCGTCCGGCCCGCTACGAAATCGTCCCCGAGTCCGCGGTGCGCGCCGCCGCCTCGCGCATGGGCCGGGATCCGACGCAGCCCGCCGGCGCCGCCGCCGTGGCGAGCGAGCTGGGCCTGAGCGCGGTGCTGGTGGCGGACACGTCCACCGTGGGCAAGAAGCACCAGGTGCGCGTCACCGTGCGCAACGGCAAGGACGGCAAGGCGCTGGCCTCGCCCGCCGCCGCGAAGCCCGCCACGCCGAAGCTGGTGCCCGTGGCGGTGAAGCGCCAGTGGACGGCGCTGGAGCGCGGCCTGCAGAAGTCCCGCGCGCCGGAGGCCGCCCCGGTGGAGCCTCCGCGGCCCCCCACCCCCGTGGAGCCGGAGCCGGCGGTGAAGCCCGCGGAGCCCATCGCGCAGACGCCCGCGCCCACGAAGACGCCCGCCGCGGAGCCCATCCGCAAGCCGGTGGCCGCGGCTCCCAAGGAGACCAAGGAGACCAAGGCCCCGGAGAAGGAAGCGGACTCCGTCTCCACGGACGCGGAGCGGGCCTCCGCGCCCATCGTGGAGGGCGCGCTGGGTGTGAAGCTGCTCGGCCGGTCGCTGCGCTACAAGGACGACGTGTTCGGCGTGCTGCGGCCGTACACGCTGGGCCCGGACGTGGGCGGCTTCGCGCTGCCGGGCGCGCCCCAGGTGGCGGGTGACGTGACGGTCTATCCGCTCGCGGCCTTCCAGAAGGGCGCGCTGGCGCGGCTGGGCATCACGGGCGCCATTGATCAGTCCTTCGGGCTGAAGTCCACGGGCTCCACGGGGGCGGTCTCCTACCCCACCACGGCGCGCGAGTGGCAGGCGGGCCTGCGCTACGTGATTCCCTTCGGCGAGGCGCAGCGCCACGGCTTCGAGCTCACCGGAACGTACGGGATGAACACGTTCCGCATCGACGCGGTGGACGGCGAGCGTCCGTTGGACCTGCCCAACGTGGAGTACAAGACGGCGGGCCTGGGGCTGGGCGTGCGGGCGGCGCTGTCGGAGAAGTTCGACTTCAACTTCCGGCTCGGCTACCAGCACCCGCTGGACTCCGGCGAGCTGTCCTCGGACGCGTGGTTCCCGCGCATGTCCGCGGGCGCCGTCACGGGCAGCGCGACGCTGGCGTACCGGCTCAACCGCATCCTGGACGTGAGGGTGAAGGCGGACCTGCGCCGCTACTTCTTCAAGTTCAACCCGGAGCCGGGCGACCCGTACGTCGCTGGTGGCGCCGTGGATCAGTACCCCGGCCTGTCGTTCCAGCTGGGCTTCCGCTACTAGCGGTCGCGGAGCACCGCCGGTCCGTGCGCGACACGGACCGGCGCGTGACGGCGCAGCCAGTCCCTCACCGTGGGCCAGAGCGTGGCGGCGTGGTGCTCGCGGAAGAAGCCCAGGTGGCAGATGCCCTGGCCCAGGCTGTCCGCGGGGGAGAACTGCCGGCGCTCCACGGTGCAGCCGGTGAGGTGCTCACAGACCAGATCGATGGCTTCCGGGGGCCCCCAGGGATCGTCGTCCAGGCCAATGGCCAGCACCGGCATGCGCAGCCGGCCCAAGCGGGCCGCGGCGTCCACGCTCGGATCGTCGAAGTAGAAGCGGGGCAGCGACGCCCAGCGGCTCCACTCCAGCGAGGCCTGGGCGGGCACGTCCTCGCCCAGCCCCAGCCGCGCATAGGGCATGTAGCCCAGGAGCCGGGCGCACAGCGGCCCGATGAACTTGAGGTACAGCGCGACCAGCAGCCGCTCCCGAACGGACGGGATGAACCGCAGGCTCCCGGCCTGGGACGCCACCATCACCGCCGCGGTGAGCCGCTGGCTGCTCGCGCTCAGACCAATGGCGTGACCGCCGAAGCTGTGTCCCACGGCGAGCAGCGGCAGCCCCGGGTATTGCTCCGCCGCCCAGCGGGTCACCGCGTCCACGTCCTGGTCGATCCAGGTGAGGAACCCGGCGCGCGTCCGCTTCGCCACGCCGGAAGGGTTCACGCCCCGGTAGTTGTAGGTCACCACCGCGAAGCCGTCGTCCGTCAGCCGCGCGGCGAACGCGAAGTACATGCTCGCGGGCATGGCCGTGGCGGGATGCACCAGCACCACGCCCCGGACAGGGCCCTCCGGGCTGTGCAGCGAGGCGTGCAACTCGAAGCCATCGGCGCAGGTGATGCGATGCGGAGTCGAGCGTGCCATGGCCCCTGGAGCGGCTTCGCAAGAGAACCTATCGGCTAACATGTGAATCCAGGCCGGGCAAGACCGCGCCCCGCCTTCTCCGTCTACGAAGAACGGAGCGATGCCTGGGCCGTGCCCCGAGGCATCCCCATGGAGCACATGGACTGAGCGCCCCTCACTTCGCCGGAGGCCGTGCCTCCAGCAGGCCCCGCACGAACGCCGCGACGGGGCCGGCCAACTCCGAGAGCCGGTCCACGCGGTCCTCCTCCACGGCCTCCAGGATGAGCTCGTTGATGCCGCCCACGAGCGCCATGGCGATCGCCGGGGACAGCTTGGCCCCGGTGCCCGCCGCGTCGAACTCCCGCCGCATCAGCTCCGCGAAGCCGCGCATCACCTGGCGGCGCAGCTCGAAGCCCTTCGGGCCGACATGCAATATCTCCACGAGGAGCGTCCGCACGAGCCCCGGCCGGCTCTGGAGGCTGGAGAGGTAGACGGCCGCGCCAATGCTGGCCCGCATCTCCCCCGGAGGCGCGTGCTGGATGGACGCCTGGATCTCCGCCAGCAGCCGGGCGCTCTGCGCCGCGTAGAGCGCCAGCAGGCACGCGTCCTTGTCCTCGAAGTGTTCATAGAACGTGCGCTTCGACACGCGCGCGTGCCGCACGATGTCCGCGATGGTCAGCCGGGCGTAGCCCATCTCCACGATGGCCTGCGCCAGGCCCGCGACGAGCCGCTCCCGGGGGGCTTCGCCTGATGGGTCGGACGGGGACGTCATGCGGCTCCCGGGGCTGGTACTTGACCGTACCAGAGGTCACTGCTACCTCTATTCAACAGACGCATAGGCTGGGTACCTTCCTGTACCACGAGGAGTCGCGTGATGCCCCTGTCCTCCGCCGAGCCGTCCTCGCACGTCGATGTGTTGATCATCGGCGCGGGCCTGTCGGGCATCGGCGCCGCGTTCCACCTGCAGACGCGCTGCCCCACCCTGAGCTACGCCATCCTGGAGGGGCGCGGGGCCATGGGCGGTACGTGGGATTTGTTCCGCTATCCGGGCGTCCGCTCGGACTCGGACATGTACACGCTGGGCTACCGGTTCCGGCCGTGGCTTGGGGGGAAGGCCATTGCGGATGGGCCCTCCATCAAGGCGTACATCGAAGAGACGGCGGCGGAGTACGGCATCGACCGGCGGATCCGCTACCACCACCGCGTCACGCGCGCCGAGTGGTCCTCCGAGCACGCGCGCTGGACCGTGGACGTGGAGGTGGGCCCCGACCGCGCGCCCCTCCGCATGACGTGCGGCTTCCTCTACGCCTGCACCGGCTACTACGACTACGCGAGCGGCTACACGCCCACGTGGCCCGGCACCGAGCGCTTCCGGGGCCGCGTCGTGCACCCGCAGCACTGGCCCGAGGACCTGGACTACGGCGGTAAGCGCGTGGTCGTCATCGGCAGTGGCGCGACGGCGGTGACGCTGGTCCCCGCCATGGCCGGCCGCGCCGCGCACGTCACGATGTTGCAGCGCTCGCCCACGTACATCGCGGATCAACCGGCCGAGGACGGCGTCGCCCGGGCGTTGAGGTACGTCCTCCCCCGGCGCGCGGCCTACGCGGTCGCGCGCTGGAAGAACGTCCTGCGCGGCATGCTCCTCTACGGCCTCGCGCGCAGCCGGCCGGGACTGTTCAAGTGGATATTGCGCCTGGGTGTACGGAAGGCGCTCGGCAAGACCTACGACGTCGATACGCACTTCGCGCCCCGCTACAACCCGTGGGACGAGCGGCTGTGCGTCGCCCCCGACGGCGACCTCTTCCGCAGCATCCGCGAGGGGCGCGCCGCCGTGGTGACGGACCACATCGAGTCCTTCACCGAGACGGGCCTCCAGCTGCGCTCGGGCGCGCACGTGGACGCGGACATCATCGTCACCGCCACGGGGCTGAACGTGAAGATCCTCAGCGGCCTGTCGCTGTCCGTGGACGGAGAGCCCGTCCAGCTGGCGCGGACGCTCGCGTACAAGGGGATGATGTTCAGCGACGTGCCCAACCTCGTCGCGGCCTTCGGGTACACCAACGCGTCGTGGACCCTGAAGTGCGACCTGGTGGCCGAGTACACCTGCCGCCTGCTCAACCACATGAAGCAGCACGGCTACACGCAATGCGTGCCCCGCGTGACGGGGCCGGCCATGACGCCGGAGCCCGTGCTCGACTTCCGCTCCGGCTACGTGCAGCGCGCGCTGGAGTCCCTGCCCCGCCAGGGCACGCGCGCCCCGTGGCGCCTGTACCAGAACTACGTCCGCGACCTGGTGATGATGCGCTACGGCCGCGTGGACGACGAAGCCATGGAGTTCAAGCGCTCCGGGAGCGCTGGCTCTGGACAGGCGCTGCTTCCAGACGTGAGCACCCGTTCCAACGCGGAGGTGGTCCGTGGCTGAGCGCATGAGGCTTCAAGGCAGGACGGCGGTCGTCACGGGCGCGGCGAGCGGCATCGGCCGCGCCATCGCGGTCTGCCTGGCACGCAAGGGCTGTCACCTGGCGCTCGCGGACGTGAACGAGGCCGGGCTCGCGGAGACGGCGGAGCTCGCGAAGGCGCCGGAGTTGCGCATCAGCCGCCACCGGCTGGACGTGTCCGACAAGGAGGCGGTGGAGGCCTTCCCGGCGAAGGTGACGGCGGAGCATCCCGGGGTCGACCTGCTCTTCAACAACGCGGGCGTCGCGCTCGGAGGTTCGTTCGAGCAGGTGAGCAGCGACGACTTCGAGTGGCTGTTCGGCATCAACTTCTGGGGCGTGGTGCGCCTGAGCCGCGCCTTCCTGCCCCTGCTGCGCCAGAGCGACGACGCGCGGCTGGTGAACCTCTCCAGCGTCTTCGGCCTGGTGGCCCCGCCGGGACAGGTGGCCTACGCGGCGAGCAAGTTCGCCGTCCGCGGCTTCTCGGAAGGGCTGCGCCACGAACTGGAGGGCACCACCGTGGGCGTCACCGTGGTGCACCCGGGCGGCGTCGCGACGTCCATCGCCGCGAGCGCCCGGGTCCCCACCGGCGCGACGGCGGAGGAGGTCACCCGGCGCCGTAAGTCGTTCCAGAAGTTTCTGCGGCTCCCGGCGGAGGCCGCGGGCGACATCATCGTGCGAGGCGTCGAAGCGCGCGAGCAGCGCATCCTCGTGGGCAAGGACGCCGTGGCGCTGGCGATGCTCGCCCGCCTCTTCCCCGTGACGTACTGGAAGCTGCTCGCCTCGCGTCTGCGGGCCTGAAACCTGTCCGACAGTCAGACAGGTCTGCGGAACAGGTCGCCCAGGTCGGCGGGCAGCTGCGACGCGACGGCGGCGACCTCGTCCTCGGGGATGCGGTCGCGCACGGCGGTGAACACCGCGGTGACGACGCGGAAGGCCTGGTCGGGCTTGATGTTCAGGTGATCCGCGATGTCGGTGATGAACTCATCGCGGCCAATGCGCTTGGCGCGTGAAGGCCCCCGGTGCACCGAGCAGGCTCCCAGGATGGCGCCGATGCCCCCGGGCAGCGCGCGGAAGAGCTTCACGTCCTCGCCATCCGACAGCCTGCGGGCCAGCGAGCAGAACACCGCGCTGGCGGCCTCCCGGGCCTCCAGGCCCTGGCTGTGCATGACGGCGTCCCCCTGGATTTCGTCCAGGAACGGCTGGAGCTCGAGCGACTCGTCGCGCTCCTTGACGGGCACGGCGTGGGTGTCGGGAGGAGGAACAGATGTGGCCATGGCAGCGTCTCCGAACGTTCAGGGCCCCAGGACGGGGCCGTGTTCCGAAGACGCTGCGCATGTGCCAAAGCGCCTGCATCGTCCGAGGACGACACGAGCGCGCGGGCGGCCGGGCCACCGCTGCGACTCCCCGGCGCACCGCGCGGCTCGTCACCCGCAGGGCGGGCCGGTGAGGTCGCTGGGGCGCTCCAGCGCGGGAGTGGGCTGACCGGGCGTGAGGTTCAGTGCCGTGTTGACGAGCCCCACGTGCGAGAAGGCCTGGGGGACGTTGCCGAGCAGCCGCCGGCCCACCGGATCATACTCCTCGGATAGCAACCCCACGTCGTTGCGCACCGCGAGCAACCGCTCGAAGAGGGCGCGCGCGTCCGCGTCGCGGCCCATCAGCACGTAGCAGTCCGCCAGCCAGAACGAGCACGCCAGGAAGGCCCCCTCACCCCCGGGCAGCCCATCCCCGTTGTCCTGGGAGTCCGTCGCGTAGCGCGCCACGAAGCCGTCGCGCATCAGCTCGCGCTCGATGGCCACCACGGTGTCGCGCACGCGGGGATCCGTGACCGGAAGGAACCCCACCTGCGGCATCAGCAGCAGGCTCGCGTCCAGCTTCCGCGAACCATAGGCCTGGGTGAAGGCGCGCCGGTGGCCATCCCATGCCCGGGCGCAGACCTCCGCATGGATGCGATCTCGCACGTGCCGCCACCGCGCCACCGGTCCCTCCAGGCCGAAGGACGCCACCCCCTTGAGCGCCCTGTCAAAGGCCACCCACGCCATGACCTTGGAGAAGGTGAAGTGCTGGCGGGGGCCACGCACCTCCCAGAGCCCCTCGTCGGGGCGCTCCCAATTTCCCTCCAGGAACCCCAGCAGCGCCTTCTGCATCGCCCACGCGACGTCCTCCGGCGACAGGCCGCCCCGGCGCGTCTGGTGGAGGGCGTCCATCACCTCGCCGTGGACGTCCAGCTGCAGCTGGTGGACGGCGGCGTTGCCCAGGCGCACGGGGGAGGACCCCTCGTAGCCCGGCAGCCAGGACGCCTCGGACTCCGTCAGCCGCCGCTCCCCGGCGACGCCGTACATGATCTGCAGCTTCGACGGGTCGCCCGCCACCGAGCGCAGCAGCCAGTCCCGCCAGGCCGCGGCCTCGTCCCGGTAGCCGGCGTGCAGGAGCGCCTGGAGCGTGAACGTCGCGTCCCGCAGCCAGCAGTAGCGGTAGTCCCAGTTGCGCACCCCGCCGGGCCACTCGGGCAGGGACGTCGTCGCCGCCGCGACGATGCCGCCCGTGGGGGCATACGTCAGCGCCTTGAGGACCCTCAGCGACGTCAGCACCGCGTCCCGCCAGGGTCCCTGGTACGTGCACCGGTCGGACCACGCGCGCCACCACGCGCCGGTGTCCTCCACTTCGGCCGCCGCGTCCAGCCTCGGCGGCGGCGCTTCGTGCGACGGGAACCACGTCAGCACGAAGGGGACGCGCTCTCCCTTCGCCACGGTGAAGTCCGCCACGGTGGTGAGCCCCTCGCCGCGCGTCTCCACGGGCGTGTCGAGCGTCACCGCGTCGGGCCCCGCCACCGCCAGCAGCCCCCCGTCCGGCCGCTTGCGAACCCAGGGCACCACGGAGCCGGAGTCGAAGCGCAGGATGAGCTCCATGCGCATGGGCACCCGCCCCTCCACGCCCTCCACCAGACGGACCACGTCCGGCGTGCGCCCGCGCGGCGGCATGCAGTCGATAAGGCGCACGGTGCCGTCGGGCGTGGTGAAGGTCGTCTCCAGGACGAGCGACCCCTCGCGGTAGCGGCGGCGCGTCTGGACGCTCTCCGCTCCGGCCCCTGGCGCGAGCAACCAGCGCCCGTGCTCCGGCGTCCCCAGGAGCGCCGCGAAGCACGCCCCCGAGTCGAAGCGCGGAAAGCACAGCCAGTCCAGCGACCCGTCCCGTCCCACCAGCCCCACGGTCTGGGTGTCTCCAATCAGTGCGTAGTCTTCGATGCGCAGGGGCATGACCGTCTGGTGGGCCGAGGGGAACGTCCTCCAACCCGAAGATGGCCATCCCCCGGGAGCCCGTCACCGGGGCCGGGTGACCAGCTCCTTGCGTCCAACGGGACGGATGCCCCGCGCCAGCAGCCTGCGGGCCGCGAGCACGGACACGCAGTCATCCGTGCTGTGGATGTCCCCGTAGAACGTCAGGAGCGTGGCGGGCTCCACCACGCGCAGGTCGCCCACCTGGACGGACGGAACGTCGCGGACGAACACGTCCAGGATGACCTTCGCCCCCTCCAGGTACTTCGCGTACCGGTAGAAGTTCGTGGACGTCGCGTCGAAGCGAGTCCAGATGCGCGCGAAGCCCCGGGCGGTCAGCAACTGCACCAACTCCGCGAAGCGCTCCGGCGCGACGAAGAGGTCCACGTCCTTGTGGTCGTGATCGATCTTAAGCTCTTCGTGCGGCGGGGCCATGAAGTGCCAGGCCCAGCCGCCGGAGAAGGTGACGAGCGGCGCCAGGGCCCGCAGCTCCGCCTCCGAAATGCGAAGGCGTTCCGCGTTCCAGGCCTCTTCCGCCCGCTTTGGATTGCGTGGGTCTCCCATGGCGTCCTCCCGAGTGGCGCGGAAGGACGCGATGTCTCCAGAAACCTGACCAGCCCCCTACCCGTGCGGCACCGGCCGGGGCTCTTCGTGGACGGAGGGCGAGGCGTCCCCGCCCTTCCCCTTGCTGAACCGGTTGCCCAGGCGCGTCTTGATGCGGTCCGCGACGACGTAGAACGCGGGCACCACGAGCAGGCTCAAGACGGTGGACACGGACAAGCCGCCCAGCACCGCGACGGACATGGGCGCGCGCGTCTCGCTGCCCGCGCCCAGCGCCAGCGCCGCCGGCACCGCGGCCATCATCGTCGCCATGGACGTCATCAGGATGGGCCGCAGGCGCACCGGGCCCGCGCGCAGCATGGCCTGCATCGCGTCCGCGCCCAGCTCGCGCTGCTGGAGCGCGTAGTCCACCAGGATGATGGAGTTCTTCTTCACGATGCCCATCAAGAGCAGCAGGCCGATCATGCTGAAGATGTTCAGCGTGTGCCCCGTGATGAGCAGCGCGAACGACGCGCCCGCCACCGACAGGGGAAGAATCGTGAGCACCGTCACCGGGTGCAGGAACGAATTGAACTGCGCGCCCAGCACCATGTACGCGACGGCGATCCCCAGGAAGAGCGCGAAGATGAGGCTGCTCATCGAGTCGCGGAACGCCACGCTCGCCCCGCCCGCCACCACGCGGATGCCACCGGGCAGATTTTTGCCCAGGGACTCCACCGTGGCCAGCGCCTCCTCCTGATTGGCCCCCGGCGCCACGTTGGCGTAGAGGCTGATGGCGCGCTCACGGTCGCGGCGGGTGATGGCCTGGAGCGCGGGCAGCTCCTCCTGCGTCACCAGCGACGACAGCGGCACCAGCATGTTGCTCGCCGTGCGGACCTTCAAGAGCGACAGGTCCTCCGGCCGCGAGCGCTGGCTCGCGAGCAGCCGCATGCGCACGTCGATGCGCCGCCCGCCGCTGCTGTACTTGCCCACGCGCACGCCGCCCACCAGCGCGTTCACCGTGGACGCCACCGTCTGGATGGGCACGCCCAGGTCCGCCGCGCGCGCGCGGTCCGGGGTGATGCGCAGCTCCGGCTGGCCCAGCTGGTAGTCCGTGTCCAGGTCCACCACCTTGCCGGACGCCTGGAGCTGCTCGCGCAGCGACTGGCTCGCCTCCACCAGCTTGTCCCAGTCCGACCCGCGCACGCTGAACTCCACCGGGAAGCCGCGCTGCGCGGTGAAGCCCGCCTGGGACAGGTCCTGCACCACCGCGCGCAGGCCCGGGTAGCTGTTCAGCTCCTTGCGCAGCACCTGCGCGAACTCCGCCTGCGGCATGCGCTGGTCCGCCGGCAGCAGCGTCAGGTTCATGAAGCCGGAGTTCACGGAGGAACCGCCGCCACCGCCGCCCACCACCGCGAACACGCGCGTCACCTCCGGGCGGCTGGCGACGAACGCCTCCGCGCGTTTGAAGAGGCGGTTGGTCTCGTCGATGCTGCTGCCCACCGCCGTCTGCAGGCGCACGGACATGCGGCCCTGGTCCTGCGACGGCACGAACTCGCCCGGCAGCGCCTTGAACGCGAACGCGCTCAGGATCAGCATGGCCACCGCCCCCAGCAGCACGCGCCAGGGCCGCACCAGCCCCCAGCCCAGCACCCGCGCGTACAGCGCCTCAAGCCGGGAGAAGGCCTTGTCCACCACCACCCCCACCCGGCTGCGGTGCTCGCGCGACGTCTTGAGCAGCTGCGCGCAGCGCGCGGGCGCCAGGGTGATGGCCTCCACGTAGGACAGCAGCACCGCCACGCACAGCGTGACGCCGAACTGGAGGAAGAACCGGCCGATGATGCCCTTCATGAAGACGACGGGCAGGAAGATGGCCACCACCGCCAGCGTCGCCGCCAGGGCCGCGAAGGTGATCTCCGCCGTGCCTTCCCGCGCGGCGCTCACCCGGTCCTTCCCCTCCTCCGCGTGCCGGAAGATGTTCTCCAGCACCATGATGGCGTCATCCACCACGATGCCCACGGCCAGCGCCAACCCCAGCAGCGTGAACGTGTTGAGCGTGAAGCCCAGGAAGTAGATGACCGCCACCGTCCCCAACAGCGACATGGGAATGGCGAGCACCACGTTGAGCGTGCTGGACAGCGACCCCAGGAACACCCAGCACACGAACGCGGTCAGGATGCACGCGAGCAGGAGCTCGAACTCGATCTCGTGCACGCTCTCCTCGATGAACTGCGTCGAGTCGAAGTTGATGCTCGCGCTCATGCCCTCTGGCAGCTCCTTCTGGAGCTGCTCCAGTTGCTCGCGCACCGCCTGGGCCACCGCCACCGCGTTCGCGCCGCGCTGCTTCTTGATGCCCATGGCCTGCGCGGGCTCGCCGTTCACGCGCGCCATGCGGCGCTCGTCCTCGAAGCCGTCCTCCACGATGGCCACGTCGTGCAGGTACACCGTGCGCCCGTTCTCCTCGCGCACCGCCACGTTCGCCAGGGTCTCCAGGTCCAGCGCCTCGCCCATGAAGCGGACGTTGACCTCGCGGCCCTGCGTCTCGATGCGGCCGGCGGGCAGCTCCACGTGCTCGCGCTGGAGCGCGGCGACGACGTCCGTCACGGTGAGCGCGTGCGCGTCCAGCTTCTGCGCGTCCACCCAGATGCGCACGTTGCGCTCCAGCAGGCCGCCCAGGATGACCTCGCCCACGCCGGGCACCGTCTGCAGGCGCTCCTTCACGCGGTAGCGGGCGAAGTCGCTCACCACCTGCTGGGAGAAGGGCCCGGCCACGCCCAGCCACATGATGGGCTGGTCCTCCGGGTTGGACTTGGAGACGACGGGCGGATCAATGTCCAAGGGCAGCCGGCGCTGGGCCTGGCTCACCTTGGTCTGCACGTCCTGCAGCGCCAGGTCCACGTTGCGCGACAGGTCCAGCTCCACCGTGATGTTGGCGCTGCCCTGGCGCGCGGAGGACGTGATGCTCTTGACGCCCTCCACCTGCGTGACCGCCTCTTCGATGAACTCGACGACGTCCGACTCCACCGCCTCCGGGTTGGCGCCCTCCCACGACACGGAGATGTTGATGGTGGGGAAGTCGACGTCCGGGAACTGGCTGATGCCGATGCGCTGGGCCGCCACCAGTCCGAAGATGATGGTCGCCGCCATGATCATCCAGGCGAACACCGGCTTCTTGATGCAGACGTCGGTGATGCTCATGGACGGCCCTCCGCGCCCGCGTTCGTGTTCGAGTCGCCGCGGGCCTCGGCCGGGGGCTGCTCACCGCCCACCCTGGGCTTCGGGCGCGCCTCTTCCACGCGCACGGCCACGCCGTCACGCAGGGCCTCCGCGCCGCGCACCACCAGCGTCTCACCGGGCTTGAGGCCCTCCTTCACCTCCACCCGCCCGTCCGGCGTGCGCAGGCCCAGCTCCAGGATGCGCTCGCGCGCCTTGTTGTCCGTCACCACGAACGCCAGGAAGCCGCGCTCGCTGGGGCGGATGGCCGTCTGCGGAATCACCGGGCTGTCCCCGCGCGACTCCACCGGCACGCTCACCGTGGCGAAGGCGCCCGGGCGCAGCCTCCGCGCGGCCTCGCCCGTCACCTCCGCGGTCACCGCCACCATGCGGCTCTGCGTATCCGCGCTCGCGGACACGTAGGTGATCTTCGCCTCATACGCGCCGCCGTCCGAGCGCACCGTGAAGCGCGCGGGCATCCCCGGGGTGATCCGCGTCACGTCCGCCGCGGGCACATTGAAGCGCAGGAGCAGCGGCTCACGGCGCAAGAGCGTGGCCAGCACCACGCCCGGTTGCACGTACTGGCCCGTCTGCACCGTGCGCGTCTGGAGGATGCCGTCCATGGGGGCGCGCACGTAGGCGTCGCGCTGGTTGAGCTGCGCCTGATCCAACGCCGCCTTCGCGGCCGCCACGTCCGCCTGGGCGGTGGCGGCGCGGGCCTGGTACGTCTCCAGCTGTTCGGCGGGCAAGAGGCCCGGGCTCTGCGCGTTGACCTCCGCGCGGCGCTGGGCGCCGGCCCTGGCCTCCACCAGCGAGGCCTGGGCCTTCTGCAGCGCGGCCTCCGCGGCGCGCACGGCGATGGCGTAGCGCGCGGGTTCGATCTCCGCGAGCGTGTCGCCCTTCTTCACCGTCTGGCCTTCCGCGAAGGACACCTTCTCCAGGGCGCCCGGCACGCGCGCGGTGATCTGCACGCTCTCGAAGGCCTCCACCGCGCCCACGGCGCTGACCGCGTACTCCACGTCGCGCGCCTCCACGGGCGCGACCTCGACGGGGAACTGGGTGGGGCCCCGGCCCGCGCCCTTGCCGCCTTGCGCGGGCGTTTCCTTCTTGCAGCCAGGGGACAGGGCCAGCACGGCCAGCGACAGGGCCAGCACTCCAGTGCGTTGCATTGCCTTCACGGTTCCTTCCCCAGGGGATTCAGTCCAACAGCGGCCCGCAGGCCCAACAGCGCCACGCCCAGCCCATAGCGGTTCTGCGCGAGCGCCACCTCCGCCTCGAAGAGGCTCAAGGAGGCGTCCGCCAGGGTGAGCGCGGTGGACAGGCCCTGGCGGTAGAGGATGCCTGTTTCCGCGGCGTTCTTCCGCGCCGCCTTCGCCGCCTGCTCGCTCTGCGCGAGCGCGGCCCGCGCCGTCTCCAGATTCACCCGCGCCTGCTCGATGTCCACCGGCACGCGGCGCGTCGCGGCCTGGGTGTTCAGCTCCGCGACGTTGGCGATGGCCACGCGCTCATCGCGGTCGGCGTAGCGGGCACCGCCGTCGAAGAGCGTCCAGGTGAGATCCAGGGCGAGGAACCCATCCCCGACGTTGCCGTTGAGGCCCGCCTCGTTGGTGAGGCGGTACTGCGCGCTCGCGCCCAGGGACGGCAGCAGGCGCGCCAGGGGCTCCTTCGCGCTCTCCCGCAGCGAGCGCACGCGCAGCCGGGCGGAGAGGATGTCCGGCCGCCGGTCCGTGGCCCCCTGCGTGAGCAGCTCCAGGGGCGGCGTGGGCTGGATGGCGTCCGCGAGCAGCGGCTCCGGCGGCGAGAGCTCCCCCTGCACGGGCTCCACGAGCAGGTAGCCCAGCTCCAGGCGGCTCGTCTCCGCGGTGCCCAGGGCGGCGGCGAGGTTGGATTCGGCCGTGGCCAGCTCCAGCTCCGCGCGGGTGACGTCGTTGGTGCTGGCGAGCCCGGCGCTGGCGCGGGCCTGCGCGTCCGACAGGCTCTGCTTCGCGTAGGCCAGGCGCTGCTCGGCGGCCTGGTAGACCTGCTGGTTGGCCAGGGTGACGAGGAAGGCGTTGGCGGCGCTGAAGGCCACCTGGCGGCGCGTCTCCACGGCGTCCAGCTTGAAGGCCTCGCTCTCCAGCTTCGCGGCCTTGTAGAGCGGGAAGCCGCGCGCGTCGAAGAGGGCGACCCGGCCGGAGAAGACCGCGCCCAGGGCGTTGTACTTCTGGAGCACGACGGTCTGTCCGCCGACCTCGCGCGTGGACTCCCGCAGGCGCCGCGTGTAGGTGCCAGTGGCCGCAATGGTGGGCAGGAAGAAGGCGCGGGCGCGGGCGACGCGGGCCTGGGCGGCCTCGGCGGACTGCCCCGCGGCGAGCACGGCCTCGTTCTTCTGCGAGGCCAGCTCCACGGCGCGCTCCAGGGTCAGCGGCGCGGCACCGGCGTCCGGCTTCGGCGGCTTGGGGAAGGCGCTGGCGGGAGACTCGGCGGCGGGCGCTGGAGACGGCGGTGTCTGGGCGAGCGCGTCCGGGGCCAGCGCGCAGAGGCAGGCTCCCAGGGGCGCGGCGAAGAGGGCACGGCGGACGGTAGGCATAAGGCGTGCGGTGGAACGGGCCAATGTTGAAAGGTCAGCGGCCCCTATACACGGAAGCCGTCATCCCGGGGGTGATGAGCGGAGCGTGTCTGGACGATGCCTCGCACAGCGGACTATGGGTCGGGGAAGAAAGCTCTCGGGTTGAATTGCCGACGGGTGGCGACATCGCCCTACTCCGGGTGTGGGCGCGCCCCAGAATGCGTGTCCCATGCGTTTATTCCTGGTCGCTGTGCTCGCGAGCGTCCTCGCGGGGTGCCCCAAGGGCGATGAGCTCAAGTCCGCCGCCCTGAGGGTGCAGCTTCATTACGAAGGATTTCGGCCGGGGTGCGTGACGCTGACGGTCACGGATCAGGCGGAGGTGTCCCGTCACGTCACGACGAACGTGAACGTGTCCGGCGGTGCGCCTCCGGGCACGCTGTCCGTGGCGGTGTTCCGGCAGGCCGGCTGGAGCAACGACGTGAAGCTCCTGGCCCGGGCGCACGAGCAGTCCTGTGAAGGCGCCCAGGTGGCGACCGCGGAGGCCACCGCGAGCCTCGCGAAGGACGGCATCACGCCGGTGGACCTGCTGCTGGGAGCCACGGATGGAGACGGCGACGGCTTCGTCGCTTCGTCCGAAGGCGGCACGGACTGCGATGATGACGACCCGTCGGTGGGAGGGCCCCTGCCCTGGTACACGGACAGGGATGGAGACAATTACGGCAGCAGCCTCCTGCCCCCGGTGACGGCATGCACGGCGCCCTCGTTCAACTCCGTGAGCCGCGCGGGGGACTGCAACGACAACGACAGCCAGGTGCACCCCGGACAGGAGGAGTTCCGCTGCGACGGACGGGACGACAACTGCGACAGTGCCGTGGATGAGTCGTTCGACGTGGGCGGGACGTGCTTCAACGAGCTCGACTGCCAGGGCGTGAAGGCGTGCTCCGGGACGAATGGGGGCGTCGCCTGCACCGCCACCGCGACCCCCGCCCCCTACTACGTGGACACGGACGGGGACGGAGCGGCCGACACGGAGGCGGGCCGGAAGTGCGGAACGATTCCCGCGAACGCGAGCACGGTGGCCTCCGACTGCGATGAGAGCTCCCGCTTCCGCGCACCCGGCTTGCCGGAGGTCTGCGACCGGATCGACAACGATTGCAGCGGCGGGGCCGACAATGGCGTGGCATGCAGCATGGACTGGCGGACACCTGCCGTGACGGACGGCACGAACTGGAAGGCGGTCGCGACGGATGGAACGACCACGGTCTGGGTCGCGGGAGATGGCGGCAAGCTGGCCCGGTCCCAGATGGACTTCACGGGGGGCAGGTACGTCACCTGCGACGGCGACTGGAAGGCCGCGTGGGTCGCGGCCTCCGGGGAGCTGTTCCTCGCGGGCGGCAAGGGCGGGGCCGGCCGCTTCGCGCGGGCGCATTCGGACGCGACTGAGTGCACGACGGAGACCCGCAACGTCCCCCAGGTCATGAACGGCCTGGTTGGCATCGAGAATCCATCGAGAGCGCCGACCCTCTACGGTGTGACAGGGGGCGGCAGGAGCTTCCGGTGGACGCCACCCGCCGCCCCGGAACAGACGCAGCCGAACCCCGTGGACGCAAACCTGCGCGCCATCAGCGCCGCGGGCAGCGTGGAGACGCTCCTGGCCGTGGGGAAGAAGAACTCGAACAACGCCCCAGTCGCGTTCCGGTTCGACGCGGCGAGCTCCACCTGGAGCGAAGAGGCGATTCCCACGACACTCACGGGCGAACTGCGAGGCGTCCACGTGGTGAATGCGAACTACGCCTATGCCGTGGGCGACAACGGAATGGCCTTCGAACGTGTCAACGGCGTGTGGAGCGCGATGAAGCCCGTGCCCGCGGACTACTCGAACCGCAGCCTCCAGGACGTCGTGGCCTTCGGGAAGACGGCGGTCTACGTGGCGACCACCGATGCGGGCAGCAACGGAGGGGCCGTCCTCTTCTTCAACGGCACCGACTGGAGCACCGTCTACACCGACGCGGGCTCCCCCGCCCGTGCACTGCGGTCGTTGGACGGGAAGACCCCCACGGGCGTCGTCACCGCGGGAGACCGCGGCACGGCCGCCAGCTTCGTCACGAATCGCTGACCGCCCCGCCATGGACCTGCGCGCCGAAGCCCTGACCCTCCGCTACGGCCCCCGCACCGTGCTGGAGCCCACGGACTGCCACGTCCCGCCCGGCACGCAGGCGCTGGTGCTGGGGCGTTCGGGGTCGGGCAAGACGACGCTCCTGAAGGCCTTCGCGGGCCTCCTGCTCCCCTCCTCCGGACGGGTGACCTGGGACGGTCAGGACGTCTCCAGGCTCTCGGCGCCGGAGCGGCGCGCGCAGCAGGCGTCGTTCGGCTTCGTGTTCCAGACGGACGCGCTCTTCGACTCGCTCACGGTGCGGCAGAACGTGATGCAGCCGCTGCTCCGCCGTCGCGTGCCGGAAGACGAGGCCCGCGAGCGGACGGATGCCGTACTGCGCTCGGTGGGGCTGGCGGACGCGGCGGACACGCTGCCGGAGCGGCTGTCCGGCGGCATGAAGAAGCGCGCGGGGCTCGCGAGGGCCATCGCGGCGAGGCCGGCGGTGCTGCTGGCGGATGATCCGTTCGCGGGCCTGGATCCCGGCACGGCGCGTCAGGTGGCGAGGGTGCTCCTGGAGGTCGCGGGCCAGGGCACGCTGCTGGTGGCGGCGCCGGAAGCACCGGTGGATCTCCCCCTGCCCCGCTGGTTGTACCTGCGAAGCGGCAGACTGGTGCACGATGGGGCCCCGGCGCCGCGGCTCGAAAGCGCGCCGGACGAGGCCCTCGCATGACCCCGCGGTCCCAGCCCCCGTGAGCACCACCGCCCTGACCTGGCTGGGACGCTCGGCGATGCGGGCGGTGGGCGGCGTGGGAGCGCTGGCCCTGGTCGCGGGCCGCACGGCCTGGGGCCTGCGCAGGCTGGAGCGGCGCGAGCTGGCGCGAGGCCTGGTGCAGTTCGGCTACGGCTCCCTGCCCCTGGCATTGGCGACGGCCGCGCTGGCGGGCGTCATCGTGGTGGTGCAGGCGGCGCTCTACATCCAGCGCTTCGGGGCCAGGGCCTTCCTGGGGTGGGCCGCGGGCTACGGCGTGCTGTGGGAGTTCGGCCCGCTGCTCTTGGGGCTGATCATGTCCGCGCGCATCGGCGCGAGGAACGCGGCGGAGCTGGCCACGCTGAAGGTGGGCGGACAGATTGAAGGCCTGCGAGGCATTGGCCTGGATCCGTTCGCGCTGCTGGTGGCGCCCCGGGTGGTGGCGATGGAGCTGAGCATGCTCGGGCTGAGCACGTTCACGTTCCTG
Source organism: Corallococcus sp. CA049B (assembly GCF_003611685.1). NCBI lineage: Bacteria > Pseudomonadati > Myxococcota > Myxococcia > Myxococcales > Myxococcaceae > Corallococcus > Corallococcus sp. CA049B. The sequence continues at coordinate 21,365 of NZ_RAWC01000060.1, forward strand.
GTGTCCATCCTCTGCGAGGCGGTGGCGGCGAAGCTCACGTTGGACCTGCCGGTGCGGGTGTTCTTCGGGACGTTCGCGCAGATGCTGAGCCCGTCCGACCTCCTGGGGGGCGTGGTGAAGACGGGAGCGTTCGGGCTGGCCATCTCGCTGGTGTCCACGGCGGTGGGGCTCCGGGCGAAGGGCGGCGCCCGCGCCGTGGGAGAGGCCGCGGCGAGCGCGGTGGTGCTGGGCTGCGCGGCCATCTTCCTCTTGGACTTCCTGCTGACGACGCTGCTGTCCAGGTGGCTCGCATGAAGCGCGTGCTGCTCTTCTTCGGGGCGCCGGGGGTGATGCTGGCGCGCACGGTGCGGGCGGGCGCGCGCGAGGGTATCCCGTGGCGTGAGACCCTGGCGCAGGTGCACGAACTGGGCGGGCGCAGCGTGTTGCTGGTGACGTCCGGCATGGCCTTCTTCGGCGCGGTGCTGGTGATGATCGCCAACGCGCAGGCGAAGAAGCTGATCGGCAACGTGGCGGTGCTGGGCCCGGCCTACTTCGAGATGCTGGTGCGCGAGCTGGGCCCCGCGGTGTCGGCGCTGCTGACGGCGTCGCGTGCGGGCGCGAGCCACTCCGCGGAGCTGGCCACGATGAGCGTGAACGAGCAGGTGGAGGCGCTGGAGATGTCCGCGGGGGACCCGTACGCGGACCTCGTGGCTCCCCGGGTGGTGGCGGGCCTGGTCGGGGTGCCGCTCCTGGGCGTGCTGGGGACCCTCGCGGCGACGGCGTCCGCTGTGCTGGTGGCGAGCGTGGCGTTGAACATCGACGGCCGGGCGTTCATGGACGCGAGGTACGTGGATGGCTGGGACGTGCTGGTGGGCGGGCTGAAGGTCGTGGCCTGCGGGCTGTACATCCCGCTCGCGGCGGCGGTGGCGGGGTTGAACGCCCGGGGCGGCGCGGAGGCGGTGGGCGAGGCCACGACGGAAGGCGTCGTGGCGGCCAGCCTGGGATGTCTGTTGATTGACCTGACGGTGTCGCTTGCGTTCCAGTTCGTGCGCCTGTGAATGACACCGGTCCGGACACGCTGCTCTTCGAGGACGTGGCGATCGCCTTCGAGCAGGGCCGCCGCGTCCTGGACGGCCTGAGCGCGCAGGTCTCCACGCGGGAGCTGACGTTCATCGCGGGAGCGAGCGGCTCCGGCAAGAGCGTGCTGTGCCGGCTGGCGGTGGGCCTGCTGAAGCCCGAAGCCGGCAAGGTGACGCTGTTCGGGGAGCGGGTGGACTCGCAGCCGGAGCGGACGCTGGTGACGCTCCGCCGCCGGGCGCCGTATCTGGTGCAGGGCCCCGCGCTGCTGGACTGGAGGACGCTGCGGCAGAACGTGCGCCTCGCGGATCCGAGCGCCCCGGAGGAAGCCGTGGAGACGGCGCTGGAGCAGGTGGGCCTGAAGGAGTGGGCGGACCGGCTGCCGCCGGAGCTGGGGCCCGGGGCGAAGAAGCGGGCGGCCATCGCGAGGGCGCTGGTGCTCAAGCCGCGCTACCTGCTGTTGGACGAGCCGACGACGGGGTTGGACCGGAGGGCGGCGATGCAGGTGGAGGCGGTGTTGGCGTCGTTGAAGGAGCAGGGCCTGGGGGCGCTGGTGGTGTCGCACGACTACCGGCAGTTGAGAGGCATCGCGGACCGGGTGCTGGTGGTGGCGAAGGGGCGCAACGCGTACCTGGGGAGCCCGGAGGGCTTCCTGGAGTCCCCTGCCCCGGAGCTGCGGACGCTGACAGCGCCGTTCATGGAGGGCGCGACGGATGGATGAGCAACGCCTGGAGTTGAAGGTCGGAGCGCTGGTGCTCGCGACGCTGGTGGGAGTGCTGGTGTTGCTCTGGTTGATGGGGGAGCTGACGCTGGGCCGGGGCGCCACGCTGGAGGTGGACTTCGCGCACACAGGCAACGTGGTGCAGGGAGCCCCGGTGAAGCTGGGAGGCGTCCAGGTGGGCAAGGTGGACACCATCCATCTCCTGGCGGACCGGAGGGACGCGAAGGGCCTCCCCCTCCCCGTCCGCATGGACCTGTCCGTGGAGCCCGCGGCGAGGGGCGCCCTGCGCAAGGACGCCCGGGTGACGGTGGGGACGGTGGGCCTCTTGGGTGAGCCCTATCTGGAGTTGAACCCAGGCAACGCGGACGCGCCGCTGCCTGAGACAGCCGCTCTCCGAGGCGTGGATGCGCCGCGTCTGGACCTGCTGTCGGAGCAGCTCTCCAAGTTCGTGACGTTGTTGTCGGACATGTTGGAGAAGGACCCGGAGGCCGTGACGGGCCTGGCCGCCAATGTGTCGCGATTGGCGAGGACGTTGGACGAGGTCCTGACGGAGAACAAGGGCGACGTGAAGGTCCTGGCCACGGAGCTGTCGGCGGCGTCAAAGGACCTGCGTCAGCTGGCCCAATTGGCCAAGGAGTCCATGCAGCCCGGAGGCAAGGGCGCGAGGCTGCTGGATGACGCCTCCGCGGTGGCGGCCCTGATGCGAAAGGACCTCCCCGGCCTGACGAAGTCCGCCGGGACGACCCTGGACGGCCTGGCGGCGGTGACAGGCCCGCTGACGCCCGAGGACGGCCAGCAGGTGAAGCTGGCCCTCCAGCGCTTCACGGCGGCGGCGGGCCAGTTGGAGCAGATCGCCACCAAGGCGGACCGGATCCTCGGACAGCTCGACTCCGGTCAGGGAACCGGCGGCGCGCTGCTCAAGGACCCGGCCCTCTACGACGAGCTGAAGACCCTGGTCACGGACCTGCGCAAGCACCCGTGGAAGGTCCTCTGGAAGGATTGATCGAGCCTTCTCTCAACCGCCCCTGGTAGGGCATTGAGACTCGTTCATCACCCGGGCTTCCACCACGAAGCCCGGGTCCGTCACAAACGCCAGTTGCGTGTCGCTGTCATCCACAAAAGGACGCTTCGGATCCTGAAGCGTGCTGATTTGATTGAAGGATGCAGCCAGCCATGAACGCATCTTGAAGGCTTCGGACTCGTCGTTCATGACGAGATCCACGGGTCTCCCGCCCTCTCGAACCTTGACGTAATCTCCGCTACGCGTCTTGAGCCAGTACAAGACGACCGGTTCCATCTCGAACGAGTACTCAACCCGGTCCCCTTTTGCCGGCGCGGAGTGCCATTCGAACGCCACCCAATCATCATGCTCACTGATGGTGGCAGCGCCTTCGTGATCGACATGGCGAATGACGGCTGTCGCTTTTCCAGAAAGCTTGAACTGATTGCACGGCGCATAGCTTGCCTTCCCAGAGGTCAAGCCAATGCGCTCGTCGCTCCTCTTGGGTACCTCCGCCGTGAACACCTGGGTTGACATGGGATTGACCGCATCCAACTGCACATCAATGGTCGTGCTCCCTGTCAGATCGATTCCAGAGACGCCTTCACGGAGGATTCCAAGGGATCGACCCTTCGGGCCGAGCGACACAGCAAGTGACGTGTAACGCCGTCGCAGTGCGACCTCTTCGCCGAACGTCTCACCTGCTCCAGCCGTCACCGAGGCCCCACCCGGTGTCTTCGTCCCAGTGGAGGTTCCTGCCGTTCCAGACACACTCCAGTTCGCAGTCCTCGTGAGCCTTCCCAGGTCCACCGTCTCGTAGCCGGTGTCGACCTTGTCATATCCGGTGATCGAGAACGCATCGGTCTGGAGACTGATTCGAACCTCCGACCAGATGACCCGGTCCGCTGGATCGTAGGTTCCAAAGGAAAATGGCCGATGGATGAGGTTCGTCACCAATCGCGCCTTGGGCCGATCGAAGCGGCTGGTTCCTTGAGCTTCCGGCGTCTTGACGCTCATGCCGACGAGCTCCTTGACGTTGTCGAGCCGTTCCTTCTTCCCCTCGGGGCCCGCCACGGAGATCGCGGCGGCTTGCCCTCGGCCGTCGAGATCAAAAAACGACTTCTGCGTCGGTTCGTCTGGAGGAACAGGCAACACGAAGATCGACAAGGAGAAGCGCTGGATATCTTTCGGAATGCCATTCGACGTCGCAGTCGAGTGGCGCCGGGTGAGCTTACTCGTGCATCCGGCGGTCGCGGCGGCAGCCATGGCCATGACGAGAACCTTCTTCATGGCCCGCTCCGAACCAGGCGACATATCCGCACGGCCAACTCACGTTTCTTCGTCATGTCATTGAAGATCCCACCGGCCTTGGCCTCGACATCCACGCAACGCCAGTGGCTCTTTCGAAATGAGGAGATTCGCCCGTCCCACACATCGGCGGACCGCGCGTCCTCCAGGCTGGAAAACTCACCGCTGGCGGCCCATGCATTGTCCTTCTGATACCGGTCGACAAGTATGACGAATTTCTCTTGCATGCTTCCCCCCACGACAGCAACGCATCATCAGCAAGCTTTGATGATCCTACACCGGGACGACAGTCTGCCGCGCAAGCGTCCGAGGGGGGCTTCTGAAGGACTGAACAGTCCCTACCCTGGATCCAGCGCCCAGGTTCCTTCCGCCCAGCGCTTCAACGCCTCGGAGGCTGCGAAAGCAACGAGGTCCTGTCCTTGCGCAGCCTCGTTGAGGACGGCCGTGGCTTCATCCGTTCGATGGCGGAGGAGGAAGGCCGCCGCTTTGACCCGAACGTCCAAGCGCGGATGGATGAACAGGGCCGCGAGCGCATCCCGGCCCGCGTCCCCGCGTGCACACAGCTTGTCGAACGTCTCGTTCACCTTCTTGGCGTGCCTGTTCGCGGTCTTCGCATCCCCAAACCGGACTGCATCGTTCTGGGCCGCGGCATGCAGGGCGAACGCTTCCACGAGCTTTTCCATCGTCACATCCAGACTCCGCAGATTCGCTCATGGAAAGGCGTGACGGCTTGCAGACCAAGCAAGCCCATACACGTCAAAGCTCGGTCGGCACCGGCACTTCGTCCGCGGGCGCTGGCACGGGAGCCGGCGTGGGAGCAGGCGCCGACGCAGGAGCAGGCGTCTCATCCTGGGCCACGGGCGAGTTCAGGACCCACGAATAACCGTAGCCGGCCTTGAGCAACCGGTACGTGGCGCGCTTCCCGCAGCCCACGACGCCCGCGGTGACCCGGTCCAGCTTGGAGGTCTGGAGCTCCGTCTTCCCGCAGCCCATGTCGAACTCGGCGCGGAGCCTCACGTCCGGAATCCAGGCGCACTGCCCCATGATGCAGCGCAGCTCGTAGACGCCCTCCGTGTTGCAGCCGATCATCTGGTACTGATTCTCACCCAGGTACTGCGGCGTCAGCTCCGCGTCGCACTTGAGATCCCGGGCGGCGATCTTCTCCAGGTTCGCGTAGCGCTTGGAGTTGATGGACGGCCCCATCTGGGAGAAGTCCACCTTGGAGTTGCTCCGGCGGCCCCCGCAGCCCGCCACCAGGAACGCCACGCCCACGCCCACAACCGACAGTCGAAGGAGGTTCATGGGCGCCCATCTACTCCAGGGCCTCACGCGCTTTCCAGCCCCTCCCCCCCTCAAAGACAAGGAGCCGCCCCACCGCACAGGCAGGACGGCTCCCAGGTCAACGCGCGCGCGTCACTGCATCGACAGGGCCCAGGTGTAGTTGCCGTTCGAGCCCAGCCCGACCAGCGTCGTCTTGCACGTGGCGGTCGTGCTGCCCTTGGACGTGGCGCTTCCCGCGGGCGTCCAGTACCCGGACGTCCCCAGGATCGGGTTGGGCGGGGTCCAGATGCTGCTCATGTTGAAGCGACAGATCTTGCTGCCGCTCGTGTATTCGAAGACGACGGCGGAGTTGGTGCCGCAGTCCGTCTGGTGCACCCCCGAGATCGAGTTGGCCGCCACCGAACTCAGGGCCGGGATGACCGCGGCACAGCCGTTGAAGTAGGAGTTGGTGATCGCGCTGGTCGTGATCTTGTTCTGCACCGTGAACGTCAGCGTCGCCGCGTGCGCGGAACCCATGCCCAGCGCCGACACCGCGAACGCAGCCACCACCGTCAAGCTTTTCATGGACAGCCCCCAAGGAAGGGGAATCGCTTCCCCAGAATCAGTTAAGCGATTCCCGGGAGCCTTGTCCAGACAGCCAGTCTTTGAAATTTATGAAACGGATTGAGAGGAAAATTCTCGCCAGACTCGTTGTGCCTCCTGAGTCAGGCCGGAATCTCCTCCTGGCAATCGTGGTCGCGTCCGACTCACGAACCTCCATTCAATGAACGCCATCCGCCATGCTGCGTCAGGGCTGGGGCGCCTCCTCGCTCCCGGGCAGCAAGTCCGACAGCAGCATCTGTTCCTCACTGGGCGACAGGTCGAAGTGGCGGGCTGCCTCCGTGATGATCTGGAACAAGGGCGTGTCCGGTTCCTCGGTCCTCCGCACCGCGATCCTGCGGGCTGCGCTGCGCAGGGCCTCTCCCCTGGGACGAAGACTTTCGCGCATGACGACACCTCATTGGAGAGATCCGGCTGCGCTTGCGCCAATGCAAGGGCGATGACGGACAGTGGGAGCAGGCGCTTCCCGTCAGCCTCCGTCCACGGGAAGCGGGCGGCTCGCAGGGCGGCGCGTGCCTTCCCCCGGCCGCGTGAGCGCTTCAGCGTTGGGGTTGGACCTCACCCCAAGGAACGAGGCGACGGACATGGCAGCGCGAGACATTCCCGACTCCGGACAGCAGATAGGAAGCCCCACCCAGCGCAGGATGGCCGTCCCGCTCGATGAGCGACGCCGCATGCGCCACGAATCCCGGACCTCCCAGACGTACAAGGCCTTCCTCAAGTACCTGCGTGACGTGGGGCAGTTCGAGAGCGAGCAGGCTGCCCAGCAAGCCGCCTTCTCCGTGCTGTGCGTGCTGGAGCAGCGCCTCTTCGGCGAGGAGGACAACGACCTGGAGGCCCAGCTGCCCCACAAGCTGCGCGAGCTCCTGGTGCGGTGCGACCGCCACGAATCCGGACCGCCGCCCCACAAGTTCGGCCGGGAGGAGATGCTGGCGATGGTCGCCACGGACCTGGCCGTGGACGCGGACGACGCGGAGTCCATCGTCCGCGCCGTCTTCAGCGCCGTCCAGGCGCAGATCTCCCAGGGTGAGAGCGACGACATCGCGGGCGAGCTGCCGACGGACATCCGCGAGCTGTGGGCGCGCCCCACCTGAGGCCGGGGCGCTCGCCTGCATGGACGCATCCCATTGACGCCAGGTCATGAATGGCTGTGGGCTGGCGGCAATATGGACTCCATCTCGGAGATCGAAGTCCTCATCAAGACCGTCGACCTGGGCGGCTTCACGCGGGCCGCGGAAAACCTGGGCGTGACCCCTTCGGGCGTGAGCCGGATCATCTCGCGGCTGGAAGGCCGGCTGGGTGTCCGGCTCCTGAACAGGACCACCCGCAGCCTCAGCCTCACGGACGAAGGGGCCGTGTACCACGAGCACTGCACGCGCATGCTCGCGGAACTCGAAGCAGTCAACGCCACCCTGGCGCGGACGAGCGTCACGCCTCGGGGCCGCCTGCGCGTCGATGTCCCCATCCCGCTCGCGGACTACGGCGTCGGCCCTGTGTTGCCCCGGTTCCTGGAGCGCTACCCGGAGGTGTCCGTCGATCTCACGGTCCGCGACCGGATCATCGACCCCACCGCCGAGGGCGTCGACGTGGTCCTCCGCCTCGCGCCGACGCGTGACTCCGACCTGGTCTCACGGCGGCTCGGCCGCGCGCGCTCCATCCTGGTCGCTTCCCCCGCTTATCTCGCCGCCCACGGCAGGCCGCGGACCCTCGCCTCGCTGCGGGAGCACACCTGCATCGCATACCTGTCGAACACGGGCCCCCTCCCGTGGCGGCTGAAGGGGACCGGGGGCGAGGTCACCTTCGCCGCTCGGGGCAGGCTCATGGTCGGCTCTGGCAACGTGCTCACCCACGCAGCCCTGGGTGGGCTCGACATCATCCAGGCCTTCGAGTACCACGTCGCCGAACACCTCTCCCGGGGCGAGCTCGAGGTCATCCTCGAAGACCTCGAAGACCTCGAAGACCTCGAACCCGAGCCGCGCACCGTCTTCGAACGGCACAAGTCCACCGTGCCCAAGGTCCGCGTGTTCCTGGACTTCGTGGCGGAGCTCTTCGCGTCCAGGGCCCCGCTGGCCACGGGACGCAAGCGCCGCTGAATCAGCGCACCAGGCGGAAGCCGATGTCCGGCCCCAGCTTCTGCACGTAGCCGAGCAGGATGTTGAGGTAGCCCAGCGACTCCAGCCACCGGGAGTTGCGCAGCGGCCCCGCGTCGACCGGGTCGAAGCCCAGGTCGCGCCCCAGACCCAGGACGCATTCCTTGCCGCCAGCATCATCCGAAGCGACGAGCAGGCTGAGCTTCTCGCCCTTCACCTGGCCCTGGTCCATGTGCTGCGCGAAGACCGTGTTGAAGGCCTTCACCACGCGCGCCTGGGGCGCCTTCTTCTGCAGTTCCTCCGCGCCGCTCGTGGTGAAGCCGAGCGCCAGCTGCATGTCGGCGGTCAGCGCGTTCGTCACGTCCACCACGGCCTTGCCGTTCACCGCGTCGCCCAGCGTGCGGAGCGTGTCGTCCAGCGCGCCGAAGGGCACCGCCAGGAACACCACCTCCGCCCACGCCGCCGTCTGACGCACGGCCGCCGGATCCTTGCCCACCGCCTTCACCTCGTGCCCAGCCTGAGCCAGGCCCCGCTGCATCGCGCCGCCCACGTTCCCCTTGCCGATGATCCCGATCTTCGTCGCCATGGTCTTGCCGTCCTCGTGAAGGCCGGAGCGGTGCGCCCCGGAACGGAAGGCAATTTGCGGAACGCGCCGCTCGCGAAAAACGCCTGGGTCGTCACGGCACCTGTGACGCGGCGTCATGAAACGCGGGGCGGGCCATCGGTCTCGGCGATGAGGACTGGGGAGTTCCCCCCGGACTTCCTCGACCCGCGGCCCACACTGCCCAAGCCCCACCCATTGCGCAGCAACGTCCAGGGCTACTTGCTAGTGGCTACGAGAGGCCCGAAGGATGAGTGACATCATCCGCGACGGCCGCTCCTACCGGCTCTCGCTCGCGAGCACCACTCCGTGCGTGAGTCCTTCCTCCGTGGGCTCGTCCGGAGCTCCAGCCTCCTCCCAGGCATTGAAGCCTCTCACGGCGTGCAAGTGGGATCGGTCTTCGGCATGCTTGCCGCATGGCCAGGAAGCTCGTCGCGGTCCACTGCATGCATGAGCACGAGCTGAACACCGCGCGTCAGGCGCTCCAACGCGCGGAGGTCGGCAGGGCATTCGTGCTGGGAGAGATCGACTCCCAGGGCATCGAGGCCCTGCGACAGGGCGGGCTCATCGTCGAGGAGCTGGAGGACGTGCTGGAAAAGCCACCGGTCTCGGGGCTGACGTTCCTCTCCTCCCCCAGCTCCGAAGGGCAGAAGACACAGGACGCGCCTTCGGCGCCCACGCCCTCTTCGTTGTACCCCATCCCGAAGGGCGTGACGCCTCCGCAGCAGATGCGCCAGGACTATGTCCTTACCCTCGCCGGTCCCCTCCTCCCGCGCTGGCATGATGAGCTGAAGAAGCTGGGGCTGGAGGTGTCACGGAGGGTCGCGCCCTTCGCGTTTCTTCTCAGCGGGCCAGCAGGACTGACCGCACGACTCCAGGGACTGCCCTTCGTGCGCAAGGTGGTGGCGCAGCCTGTCGTCTCCTGGCCGCCCGGTCAGTCCGGGCCCCTCGGGTATGTGTCCATTCCCTTCCTTGGCGAAGAGAAGCACATCCCCAAGGGCAATATGGCCGCTCTTCAGACGAAGACCTTCGATGTCCTGTTGAAGTCCAGGCAGGCACAGGCGGCCTTCGAGGAGTTGCTGCGCAAGGAGGGCGCCAAGGTCATCGCCAGCACGATTTGCAAGCTCCGCGTCAGCATGACCACCTCACTCCGGTCGCGACTGGCCGCGCATCCCTATGTGGAGGAGATCGAAGAGTACCTGCCGCCTGTCCTCTACAACGAACTCACGCGGGTGCTGCTGGGCATCGATCCCGCCCCGCCGCCAGTGGCTCCGTTCGACGCGGTGCTGCCCTGGACGGGCAAGGGACAGATCGTGGCGGTCGCCGACAGCGGTATCGACACCACGCACCCGGACCTGAAGGACCGCATCCACAAGGCCTTCTCCCTGGGCCGCAAGGATGACCCGAGCGATCCCGATGGCCACGGGACACACGTGGCCGGATCCATCGTGGGTACGGGAGCCGCCTCCAACGGCCTCATCCGGGGCGTCGCTCCCGAAGCCCAGCTCGTCTTCCAGTCGCTGCTGGACGACCAGGGCAAGCTGGGCGGTCTGCCCCTGCGGCTGGGAGACCTCTTCGAGCAGTCGTATCAAGAGGGCGCGCGCATCCACAACGACAGCTGGGGAGCCGATGCCAAGGCACGCTACACGCTGAGTTCGAAGGAGGTGGATGAGTACATCTCCCTGCGCCGGGACATGCTCGTGGTGCTCGCGGCAGGCAACGCAGGTACGGCCGCAAACAACGTCCACAGCCCCGCTGGGTTCTCCGACTTGCAGTCCGTGGGCGCGCCCGCCAGCTGCAAGAATGCGCTGGTGGTGGGCGCAAGCCGGAGCTCGCGCAAGACGGGCGGACGCTCGCAGAAAACCTACAAGGAATACTGGAGCGAGCGGTTCATCTCTCCTCCCCTGTCCGAGGCGAGGATCTCCGGTGACCCCGAGAGTCTGGCGGCCTTCAGCAGCCGCGGCTCGTGCATGGACCAGCGCATCAAGCCAGACCTGGTCGCCCCCGGGACGGACATCCTGTCCACCCGCGCCACCACCGCGCCGCTCCACAACTTCTGGGCGCCGGCCAAGGGGACCGAGCTCTACGCCTACCTGGGAGGCACCAGCATGGCGGCGCCATTCGTCTCGGGTTGCGCCGCCCTGGTCCGCGAGTACTACGCCAGCGTCCCGCACGAGCCCAGCGCCGCGCTGGTCAAGGCCACGCTCATCAACGGCACGCGCTGGCTGACCGGCAAGGATGCCGTGTTGGAGCGCGAGGTGCCCCCCAACAACCATCAGGGTTTCGGGCGCGTGTCCATGCGCACCACGCTGCCCAACCCGGCCGAGCCCTGGATGAAGCTGGCCTTCATCGACAGCTGGCAGAAGCCGGAGCTTCAGCTGCCAGCCACCAACGAGATGTTCCTCTTCTCGGTCCAGGTCAAGGAAGGCCACCCGCTGCGGGTGTGCCTCGCCCACACCGACCCACCGGCCAATGGGATGCAGCACACCCTCCGCCTGACGGTGCAGTCTCCCGACGGCCGGAAGTGGCTGGGCAATGGCAAGCGCTCTTCCCAGGGCGTGCCCATCTGGGATGACCTCAACAACGCCTCCATCGTGCGGTTCGAAGCCCCCGAGGCCGGCCGCTACTTCGTCCAGGTCGAGGCGTGGAACGTCCTGAAGCTCCAGGACTATGCACTTGTCGTCACGGGCGAGCTGGAGTCCGGGCTCGAGCCCGTGAAAGCATCCAACCCCTGAAGGAGGCAGCGATGTTCAAGCTTCACACCGTGCAGGCCGAGGAGGGTGATTCCCTCCTGGTCGAATATGGCAAGGAGTCGCAGCCGCGCTTCATCCTGATAGACGGCGGACCCCAAGGCGTCTACCAGGCGCACCTGCGCGGGGTGCTCAGCCAGCTCTCCCACCGCGAACTGGAGCTGGTCATCCTCAGCCACGTGGATGACGACCACGTGATGGGGCTGGTGGAGCTGTTCGCGGAGCTCGTCCATCAGCAGGTGAACGACAACGAACCGCTCGTGAAGCCCCAGGCGCTTTGGCACAACGCGTTCAGCCAGACGCTGTCCCCACAGCTCCAGCAGCGGTTGGCCCAGGCGGTGGACAGTTCGCCCAACAAGGCCGCCCTCCAGGCCACTCCCGGCGCGCTGACGAGTATCAGCAATGGCAGCAAGCTGCGGGGGCTCGCTACGGACCTGAGCCTGCCGGTGAACCCGGGGTTCGGAGACCTGCCCATCTGCGTGGACACGCAGGGCAAGCCCTTCATGTCGGCGAACCTGGCCCTGACCGTGGTGGGCCCCACGCAGGCGAACCTCGTCGCACTGCGGGAGATGTGGCAGCAGTGGCTCGACAAGAACGAGAGGAAGATCGCCAAGGGGGAAATCGAGCCGACGGCGATGTCTGACCGGAGCACCCCCAACCTCAGCAGCCTCGTCCTGGTGGCGCAGGCAGACAAACGCACGCTCTTGCTCACCGGCGATGGACGGGGGGACTTCATCCTGGAGGGCCTGGTGGCCGCCGGGTACCTCCCGGACAAGAAGAGCCGGATCCACTTCGATTGCATCAAGGTGCCGCACCACGGCAGCGACCGGAACGTCACGGCAGAGTTCTTCCAGCAGGTGACGGCGGACCACTACGTCATCTCCGCCAACGGCAAGCACGACAATCCGGACCTGAGCACGTTGAAGTGGATTCTTGAGGCCGCGCGACAGCAGCAGCGGCGCTTCACGCTGCATGTCACCAACAACGCGCCTGGCGTGCAGGAGTTCGTAAAGCTCTACCCGCCCGCGAAGAGCGGATACACGCTGAACCTGTTGGCCCCCGGCAAGCACGTCCTCACCCTCGCGCTGGCGTGAGGCGGAGGTCTCGCGGGACTATCGCGCGTCCGATCTCGAGCTGAGTGCCTGGTTCGGGATCGGCAGCCGCGCCGCAGGATCCCCCAAGAGGATGATGTCCCGTAGGGAATGGCGCTCCAGTTGAATGAGCGCCCGGTGTTGCTCATCCGGCGGCTTCCACTGGACCGAATCCATCGCCTGCTCCTGCTCGAACAGCGTGAATGCTTCGCTCGTTAGCGCGGGAATGTCCCGATAGAAGCGAGCCATGGCCGTACCCACCCTGCCTCCCCGGCAAACAACCCTGAGGAGTTCCAGGAAGCGGGAGAGCTTGCGCCTCCCCCCCGCGGGCTCGAAGAAGACGCCGACCATGCCCATACTCACCCACCCAATCACGGCGAGTGGACCATCGGGCGTGGAGAGCAGTGCTTGTGGAAGCGCGGCGACAAAGGGCACCTTTGCGTGAGTAGCAACTTGCATCCTGTTGAGTTGACTCCCTTCGAGGATTGGACCGTAACGATCACTTCCTGGGGTCCCCGCGCTATGAGCTGCCAACATCAACCACACCCCGCCCGGAAGAAATACTCGCCCCACGACATCCGCAGCCGAAAACGCCCCCCCGCCATGGCCAGGAATGCTTAATGCCCCTTGGACTTCACGCTGCTCCTCTGGCGAATCCCAACCCTGGCTGGGATCTGTCAATGCATGTGACGTGGAGACCACGACGCTCGGTATCCGCATGCCTCCCCAGGACAGCAGTTCTTCTTTCAGCTCCGGTGCTGCCATCGTCTCAAGCTGGACCTTCGGGAACAGCCCTCTCTCCATTTCCTTGCGCACTTCCTCCTGACAGGGCTCCACCAGCGCGGAGAACGCGAGTTCCGTGGATCGCGTGCCAGCCATGACCGACAACAAGAGAAGCCTTGGGTCAGGGCTTGAAGGCAGAGCCAGTTCCCATCGAACCACCTTCGCGGCATAGGCCGAGTAGTGCTCGTCCTGGCGGAACGCGAGGCGCCCGATCATCAACTCGCCAGCCAGTTCTTGCTGCACATCCAACGAGACCTCGTCCAGATCCCCCAGAATCAACAGGTAATTTGGCCTGTCGCGAGGTGAGATCTTGGGGCTCTGGTAGAAATCTTGCCTCCATCGAATGGCATCGGCGGCATCAAGCCCCGGCGGCACGCGGAATACCTGTACGGGCCGGCGCTGGATCCGCTCGCGATGGATCACCAGGTCTCGGATGAGTTCCAGCAGCCGATCTCCTCGTGCGCCTTCCGGGGCGACGACACCCCAGCCCTGCTCCTCCAGGTCATCGAGCGGTGACAGGCGGTTCCTGGCGAACTCCTCACTCGCCTCGATGAAGCGAATGATCCGGTCGCTCAGCCCCATCCGCCGCCGGAGTTCCGCCGCATGGCGCAGCCGGTTGCCGCTGAGCAGGTACGACGTTCCACCATCCGCGTCACCCCGGCTTCGCTCCCAGCCCTCGGTCACGACCTCCAGTTCATGCCGCTGCTCGATGAGCTTCTCGTCCTGAGCCACCCACTCGCGCAGCAGGGGCCACTTCCGGAGGAGTGCCTCGTGCGCCACCTCCAGCCATGCGCCCCTATGGGAAGCCGTGTCCATCCCCTTGACCACCAGGCGGCTCGTCACGAGCGCCTCCACGACCCGATCGAATGCCCCCTGCGCTTCGGGCTCCGCGGGACGCTCGTCGTCCATCCACACCCGCCTGCGCGTATCGAGCACGCCCTGCTGCCGGATGCCCACCATGGCGACGAAAAGCCTCCGGACCTGCGCCCTCTCCTGCTCCGAAAAGCCTGCCAGCAGGCGATCCGCCGTCCCGGCAACAGCGCCCTCGACTCCCCCGATGGTCTGGTACGCCTCGTGCGTCAGCAGCCGGCCCTTTCGCTGCTCCCAGAGCCGATCCAGCGCGTACTCGAGCAGCGGCAGCGCCCCTGACTCCCCTGCGACGTCCCTTCGCAGGGCCTCGACGAGTCCTTCCTCGAACTCGATCCCTACCAGCCGCGCCGGCCCCGTAATGACCTCGGCCATCCGCGCGTCGTCCATGGTGGACAGGAACATCCGGTGCGCTTCGTCATAGACCATGTGATCGAGCCGCCGGCCTCCGTCCCCCACGGTTACCTCCCCGCAACGCCCCAGGAAGTCGACCCGGAGCGTGCAGAGCACGACGACCTCGGGGCGCTGCGCGAGGGACCCGAGCTTCTGGACGATCGCGTCCCGCTCCGCAGGGGACGATGTCCGCGTGAAGATTTCCTCGAACTGATCCACGACCACGAGCAGAGGCCCCTCCTCCGGGGCTGCCTCGAGCGATGTGTCCGCCTGTGACAATTCCGAGGGCCGGAGCACCTTCCAACGCCAGCCCCTGCGGACGAGCTCCGGCACGACGCCCGCGAGCACCAGCGAGGACTTGCCCGTGCCGGAGGCCGCGGCCAGCACCTGAAGCCGTGGAAGTTGCCCCGCCCGGGCCTCCAGCACTCTCTTCAGGAGTGCGTCACGCTCCGTCGCGCGTCCGAAAAAGAGGCGCGCGTGCTCTGGCTGAAACGCCCGCAGTCCCTGGTAGGGACGGATGATGAAGGGACGCGTGTTCCAGCCATCCTCGGGGCGGCCATAGAGCTGGATCGCGACGTGGTCGAGCGTGGGCAGCGCGGCGTCGCTCAATGCCTCTCGAGCGGCCACGAACGCATCCTCGAGCGAAGTGAGCCCCTCCAGCATCCGGCCATAGAGCGTCCGCGCCAGGGTGACGGAGCCCGGAACCGAGAGCGGAAAGTGGGAGGCCACCACCGCCTCGAAGGAGACCCGGTGCAGCTCATGCGCCACGCTGCCGAGGTGGCTCCCTGGCGCCCCCATATTGCTGCTCTGACACACGCACAGCACGACGAGCCGGAGCTCGGCGGCGTACTTGTACAAGCGGTCCCTCAGCCGATTGGCGGAGACAATGTCCTCGGGAACCAGGGGAGAACTGCCGTCCCAGCAGAGGCCAAACGCCTTGGACTCGCCAGGAATCTCCTTCCCATGACAGAGGACATGAAGGATCGCATAGGGCCGGCCTTCCGCTCTCGCCTTCTCCAGCTTGTCGACAAGCCCCTTGAGGGAGACAGCGGGCAGCACGTCCTGGGCAGGGTCAAAAGGCAGGTGTCCTGCCCTGGCGGCACTCTGGATCGCATCCAGATGAATCTGCCAGCCGACTTCGCCCCCAGCCTCGGACCAGGCAAGGAGGATCCGGCCTCCCTCGGGACGCGGAGCCGGAACCGGAGCGGCGGTCGAAGTCCCCGGCCACGTGTAGCGGAGGGTGATCTCCGGGTAGGCATACAGCGGGAGCCCCTGCCCTGACAGCCTCAAGAGCTCCCACGGGAGGGCATAGAGCTCCGCGGCATTGGACCGGATGGTGAGCCGCACCGTCCGTGCCTCCGCGAGGGCCGCTTCGATCCGCGCCTCCTCCCCACCCAGCAGCGAGCGCAGCTTGTTGCCCAGGCGGCTCTCCGCGTTGGGAGCGGGCACGTGGCCCTGGAGACTCTCGAGATCCTTCATCGTCTCCGAGTCCCACGAGAAGCTCACGCGGCTCACGGCTCCCTTGTCCTTGCGGATCAGGTAGTCCTGCGGCTCGAAACGGAACGCGTGTGCGTCGTGGCCCTTCTCGGTCCGGTCGAAGTCCAGGAGCAGCTCGATGGGCTCTTGAGTGGTGAAACCCTTCATCTGGCATTCCTCGCGAGCATCCCTGGAGTATAGGGACCCCAAACGCGGGGCGGGCCTCCTGGTGACACGAGTCACCAGCGCTGATGATCCGCATCACCAGTTTCGAGCCGCCCGGACACCGCTCGAAACACGCGCTTCAGAGGGAAGACGGCCTCGCCAGAGGGCTGGCACGCGCCGTGCTCTAGGGATTGGTCATCACGGACCGGACGCAGCACTCCGGACCTTCTTCCAAATCCCCGACTCGCCCCTCCTTCGCCTCCCTCAAGGTCTCCCATGCGCGTCGCCAACCGCCCCACGTCCACGCCCGCCTCGAACGCCTCCGCCGCTGCCGGCCCGTCCGCGGCCACGGAGAAGAAGCCCGGCTTCCTCGACAAGAACCAGCCGGACACGAAGTTCAGCCAGCAGTGGGGCCAGGACATCTTCATGGACCCGCGCAAGGGCGACAAGGCCCAGGCCAGCGCGGACAGGAAGGACGGGCGCCAGGTCACGCAGGGCAACAGCGGCCCCGGCCAGGTGGCGGGCAACGAGAGCGGCAAGTACGTGTCCTGGCAGAAGGACGCGGCGGAGTTCAAGACCGGCACGGGCTTCACCAAGGACGGCATCGGCGCGCAGTTCGAGGCGAGCGCCGCCGAGGTCCAGGGGGATGCGTCCTACCGCGTGATGCCGTGGGAGATCGGCGGCCGCGCGGGCGCCGAGGCCAACATCGCCAGCCTTCGCGGTGACGCAGGCTTCGGCAAGGACCTGAAGGACATCGGGCTCGGCAAGGTGGAGGGCAAGGTCTACGGCGGCGTGCACGGCGAGGCGCTGGTGGGCGCCAACGCGGACGCGAAGGCCAAGATCGACCTGAACCCCAAGAACGGCGACATGGGCGCCGAGGTCGGCGCGGGCGCGCTGGTGGGCGCCGAGGCGAGTGCCACGGCTCGCGGCGAGTTCGGCCCCGTGCAGGGCTCCGTGACGGGCAGCGCCATCGCCGGCGTGGGCGCCGCGGTGGACGCGAAGGTGGCCTTCGAGGACGGCAAGCTCACCATCGGCGGCAAGGCCAAGGCGGCGCTCGGCGTGGGCGTGGGGGTCGGCACCTCGTACACCATCGACTTCAACAAGCTGAAGGGCACGGTCGACAACCTCACCAACGGCAAGGCCGGCGAGGCCGTCAAGAACGTCACGGACAAGGTGGGCGACACGGCCAAGAACGTCACCGACAAGGTCGCGGACACCGCCAAGAACGTGACGGACAAGGTCGCGGACAAGGCCAAGGACGTCACGGACAAGGTCGGCGACACGGCGAAGGACCTCGGCAAGGGCATCAAGGACCTGTTCAAGTTCTGATGCGTCTTCAGGATGCGGAGACCACCGTGCCCTGCGCCAGAGCACACAGCGTCTCCGCGCCATCCTTCACGGCGAAGATTTCGCACTGACACACGGCCTGCCGCTTGCCGGCGGCCTTCGCATGGGCCCGCGCGATGAGCAGCGAGCCCACGGCGGGCTTCAGGTAGTTGATCTTGTACTCGGACGTCAGCGCGTTGCCGCCCAGCGCCAGGCCCCCGGCGAACGTGATGGCATTGTCCGCCAGGTAGCTGAGCACGCCCCCGTGGACGAAGCCGTGCTGCTGCTTCAAATGGTCCATGATGTCCAACCGCAGCTCCGCGGTCCCAGGCCCGGAGCTGGCGAGCTGCGCGCCGATGAACTGGCTGAAGGGCTGCGACGCGAACACCTGACGCGCGAACTCCTGAAGGTCGTCCATGCGGCCACCAGAACATCGATGGGCGCAGCCCTCAACCCATGAGGGCTACCCCTCCGCCGGAGCCGGTGCATTGACCGGTTCGGGCGGCTCCACCGGGGGCTTGACGATGAGCTGCTCCAGCGTGGGCCGCTTCGGCTTCTCGAACGGGGCCAGCTTCACCGGCTTCCCCGTGCGCGCGGACTCCTGCAGCGCGACGATGATGCGCACGTCCGCCAGGCCTTCGATGCCGTTGGGCTCCGGATCGCGGTCCTCCAGGACGCACTTCGAGAAGTAGACCAGCTCCGGCGCGAACTGGTCGCTGTTCTTGAATGTCCGCGTCTCCGTCTCGCCTCCCACCGTGAGCTCGTGCTGGATGTCCGTGCCGTAGCCGAAGCCGTGCTTCACCAGCAGGTCCCCCTCCGTGCCCACCAGCCGGTAGCTCGACACCGCGGAGGCTTCGTGGCTGATGGCGAACTGCGCCACCCTCCCGTTCGGGAACCGCATCAGCGCGAACGCGGACGCATCCACGCCGTGGAAGCGCCCGTCCCTGCCGCCTCCCGTGAACGCGAACACCTCGCGCGGCTCGTCGCGGAAGAGGTAGCGCGCGGCGTTGATGGGGTATGGGCCCTCGTCCAGCAGCGCCCCGCCTCCCACGTCCACTCGCGTGCGGATATCCCCCTCCCGCACCTGCTGGGTCAGCGTCCCTGAGAACACCAGCGGGTCTCCCAGCCGCCCCGAGCGCACCAGCTCGATGGCGCGCAGGTTCGCCTCTTCAAAATGGAGCCGGTACGCGACCATCAGCTTTACGTCGTTCTCGTTCGTGGCGCGGATCATCGCCTCGCAGTCGTCCACCGACGTCGCCATCGGCTTCTCGCAGAGGACGTGCACTCCGACGCGGGCCGCTCGCTCCGTGAAGCTCCGGTGCATCGTGTTGGGCAACACGATGTAGACCGCGTCCGCCTTCGAATCGCGCAACACCTGCTCGAAGCTCTCGTAGCCCCCCACGTGCTCCACGCCGTACTTCTCCTGGAGCGCGACCCGCTTCGCCTTGTCGGAGGAGAGGATGGCCACCAGCTCGGAGTTCTCCTCCGCGTGCTGGAACGCCGGCAGGATGGCCACCTGCGTGAGGTTGCCCGCCCCCACCACCGCGTACCGCACCCGCCTGGATGTCCCCTGCGCCATGATGCACCTCTCCCGTGGTGAGGCTCTACGCTGGTGACGCGCCGGGCCAGCCCGCAAGCCGCGCCCGTCCCTCCGGTGCAGGGGCCGCATGATGGGCAGGCAGCCGGACGGACAGGCTTTCGCGCGGCGTCCATCCGGCCTATGCCGTTCCCCATGCCCTTCATGAAGATGCTCGCCCGCCTTGGCATTGGCAGCGCGCGCGTGGACACCCGCCTGGAGCACGACACCGTGCGCGCGGGCGGCGACCTGCGCGGACTCGTCCATGTCCAGGGCGGCCACACGCCCCAGCGCATCGACCGCATCGACCTGCACCTGATGGCGCAGTACCTCCAGCGCGACAATGACCGCCGCAGCGCGCTCAACGCCGTCGTACGCACCTGGCGCGTCTCCAACCCCTTCACCCTCCAGCCCCGCGAGGAGCGCGAGCTCCCCTTCTCCCTGCGCATCCCCGCCCACGCGCCCATCACCGAACGCGGCACGCCCGTGTGGATCAAGACGGCGCTCGACATCGACAACGCCCTCACCCCCGAGGACAGCGACCGCATCCACGTCCTGCCCCACCCGTCCCTCCAGACCGTCATCGAAGCCGTGCGCCAGCTGGGCTTCCAGTGGCGCAACTCCTACTGCGAGGCCGGCTCGCCCCTCGGTCGCGACGAGCCCTTCGTGCAGGAGCTGGAGTTCCACGCCGGCCCGGAGTGGGACGGCCCGCCCCGCTCGCTCGCCCTCCTGCCCTTCCCCCAGGAGGACGCGCTGGAGCTGGTCCTCGACCTGGACCGGGGCCCCCGGGGCCTCACGTCCCTCCTGGAGGGCACGTCGCTGGAGGGTGGCCGGCGGCAGCGGCTCGTGCTGTCCTCCAGGGACCTGTCCTCGGGGACAGGGGCCGTCGCCGCGCTGCTGACGCCGCACCTGCGCACCGGGACGTAAAAGCCCGGAAGTCCCGGTCCTTCGTACAGGCCTGGACGGACCTGACGTCCCAAGTCCTCCGCCCGGGCGCGGAAGTGGTAC
>NZ_RAWC01000061.1:0-41428 GCF_003611685.1 Corallococcus sp. CA049B
TCAAACTCTCCAATTGTATTCTTGGTTTGCTTGAACCGACGTTCCCCGAGACCCGGCTAAGGAGTCTCGGCTCGCTGATTCGTCGGCACTTCCCTCTCGCTGCGCTTTTCAGCGCTGCTCTTGAGGTGAAGCGCCCTCAAAAAATTGACTGCGGGTTTCCGCAATCCATTACTACTTGGGCTTGCTATTTGGTTTTCAAAGACCGAGCCGCTTGTTTTGCTTCGCGACCTTTGCTACCGTCTACTTCGTTGCCGGTTTCGTTTCAACCGGCGGGGTTGCAGCTTCTATTTCAGTTCGCAGTCAGCGTCAACTTCGCTTTTGCGTCCTGCGGGCTGCTTCGAATTTCGTCGGCGCCGTCCAGTGACTTCCGCCGCTTCTTTTCGAAGGGGAGCGGCTTCTACTTCAGCGCCGCGTTCCCTGTCAACCGCTTGCTGTCAGCTTTCCTCACCGCTTTGCGTCCGTCGTGTTGCCTTCCGGACTGCTGCTTCTTCGGTGGGGCGCGGCTTCTATCTCTTCGCCGCGTTCGCTGTCAACTCGCTCGTTGACTGCCCTATTTCCTTGTCGGTGCTGCTCTCTCCCCGAAGTGCCTTCCGCGCCAGTGCGCGGGCTTCGAAGCGAGGGGCGCGGCTTGTACCACCGCCGCGTTTTGTGTCAACCGCTCGACTGCTGCTTCTACTTCTCGATCTGCTCCGCCTCCCGTGAGGCGGCAACCCGCTCCGACACCTTCAACGCCCGCCGATCGACTGCCCTGCTGCGGCACCATCTAAGAATCGGTTCGGAGAATGTCAACTTCCCGTCACCGATGAGGCCGACTGCTCCTCTCCTCGTCTTTGCGTCTTGCAGGTGCCACCGGAGTGACGCCTGCGTGTCGCCGCGAGGTGGGCGGCTTATCCATCAGGCGATCGGGCAGCGCAAGATATTTGATGCAGGCTGCCAGCGCGGTGCGACGTGGTGGAGGGGGAACCCGTGGGGCGATCCCATCCATTCCTCCGGCGGATTTCAGCTCCCGAACTTGAGCTTGGAGAGGTCCACCCTCCCCCGCCGGCACTTCTCCGCGACCACCACCGAGCGGAGCTCCTGATAGGCGCGCTCGATGTCGTCGTTCACCACGATGTAGTCGTAGGACGCGATTCCCCGCTCGATCTCCGAGCGGGCGGCCAGCATCCGGCGACGGATGGTTTCGTCCGAGTCCGTCTGACGATCCCGAAGCCGCCGCTCCAGCTCCTCCATGGAGGGGGGCAGCACGAAGATGAGGACCGCGTCAGGGTGCTTGCGCTTGATGGCCTGCCCGCCCTGGACGTCGATGTCGAAGATGGCGGTGCCACGGCGGGTGCGGGCTTCGTCCACCACGGACTGGGGGCTGCCATAGAAGTGGCCGTGCACCTCGGCCCACTCCACGAACTCGCCCTTCTCGATCTTCTCCTGGAAGGCGGCGACTCCCACGAAGTGGTAGTCCACGCCCTCCTGCTCCTTGCCCCGGGGGCGCCGGGTGGTGACGCTGGTTGAGAAGATGCCGTCAGGCATCTCCTTCAGCAGCCGGTGCGCGAGGGTGGTCTTTCCAGCTCCGGACGGCGCGGAGAGGACGAGGAGCAGGCCAGGCTGGAGTCCAGTGGGTTCGTTCATTCGACGTTCTGCACCTGTTCGCGGATGCGCTCGACCTCGGCCTTCATCGAGACCACGCGCGCGGAGATCTCCGCGTGCTGGCTCTTGGAGCCTGTCGTGTTCACCTCGCGGTGCATCTCCTGCACGAGGAAGTCCATGCGCCGGCCCACCGGCTCGGGGCTCGCCATCAGGAGCCGGAACTGCTCGAGGTGGGTCGCGAGCCGGGTCACCTCTTCCGCGATGTCCGTGCGCTCGGCGAACAGGGCCACTTCCTGCGCCAGGCGCTGCGGATCCACCGCGACGCCGCGCGCGAGCTCCGCGACACGCTCGGTGAGCCGCTGCTGGTAGTCACTGACCGCGCGAGGCGCGAGCCCGGCGACTTCCTGGCTCCAGCCCTCGATGAGCTTCATCCGGGCGTCCAGGTCCGTGTGGATGGACTCGCCTTCGGTGTTCCGCATCGTCTCCAGGGCCGCGAGCGCCTGCTGGAGCGCGGTCTGCGTGGCCTGGGTGGCGGACTCCACGTCCACGCCCTTCTCCTCCAGGCGGATGACGCCCGGCTGGTTGGCCACCTGCGACCAGGCGATCTCCACCGACTGGCCCATGGCCTCGGCGACCTCGCGGAAGGCGCGCGCGTATTCGCGGGCCAGGGCGACATCCACCGTGGGGACGTTGCCCGAGACGGTGGCGGCCTGCCGGCGCACCAGGATTTCCACCGAGCCTCGCGCGAGGCGGTCCTTCACCTGCTTCACGAGGGCAGGCTCGAGCGCGGACAGCTCACGCGGCAGCCGGACCTTCACTTCACAGAACTTGTGGTTGAGCGAGCGTGCTTCCACGGAGACCTCTTCGTCCCCCACGCGGGCGCGGCCCGAACCAAATCCGGTCATGCTCTTGAGCATCGGGCCGGGTGCTAGGGGCTTTCGGTCCCAAGGTCAAGCCAGCGTCTTGTGTCCGTTCCAATTCTGGTAGGGTCCGCCGCCGATGGCGTGGCACAAGCGGCTTGAAACGTGGGCGAAGCTGGCACTGACGCTCCTGGCTTCCCTCCTGTTCTGGCGCCCCGGACGTCGCCGTTCTCCCGGGACGCCCCTCCCCCACCCTCGTAAGGTCCTGCTCGTCCGGCCCGACAACCGCGTGGGCGAGGCCCTGCTCACCACTCCCTTGATGCGGACCCTCAAGGCGCATCTCCACCCGCCTCCGGAAGTGCACGTGCTGGTGCACGCCAAGGTGGCTCGCGTCCTCCAGGGACACCCTGACGCGGACGCGGTCCTGGCGTTCGACCGGCGCCTGCTCTGGCTGGGGCCGCTGGCGCCTGGCATCCGCGCACTTCGCCGCGCGGGCTATGACACCGTGGTGGACTGTGCCAACTGGAGTGCTCCTTCCGTGACGAGCGCACTCGTTGCTCGGATGGTGGGGCCCAAGGCGGTCGTCATTGGACCCGGCATCTGGCCGGTGTCCCTGCTGCAGTCGGTGTCCGTGCCTGCCCGGTCCGATACACGGCACGAGGCCATTCAGCGCACCCACCTGCTGACGCCCCTGACGAAGGGCGCTGTCGCCGAGGGGCTTTCGTTCCGGGAGCCAGTGCTGGGAGAGACGTTCCGCGGCTATCTGGCGACTTTCTCCGGGACGGGTTCGCGGCGCGCCGTCATCAACCCCGGGGGCCGGTTGGGTGAGCGCCGCATCCCGGCCGAGGCGTTCGCGGCGGCGGCCCGGAAGCTGATTTCGCTCGGCTATTCGCCTGTCGTGACGTGGGGACCTGGAGAGGAGGCGCTGGCTCGGACCGTGATCTCCGGCGCTCCGGGGGCGGAGCTGGCTCCGGCGACGAGCATCGATGAGCTGGGTGCGCTCATGCGGACCTCGGGCCTCACCATCTGCAACAACACCGGGCCCATGCACCTGTCGGTCGCGGTGGGCGCGCCCACGCTCGCGTTCTTCCTGCGCATCGACATGGAGCGCTGGGGCCATGCGGTGGCGCCCCACCGGATGGTGGACCTGACGCCCATCGTGGATGGAGCTTCCGGCGTGGGGTTGGAGCAGCGCGTGGCCGCGGAGGTCCGGTCGTTCGTCGCGGAGCGGACCGCGCTCACGGGGTGAGCGGTCGCTCCCGCTCGGGCACCATCTGGGGGACGCCTTCCTCCACGGGCCAGGCTCGCAGGCAGTTGCCGCAGCGGACTTCGGACGGGGGGCCCTGGTGCGCTTCGAGAGGGCCCTTGCAGTGGGGACACCCCAGGATGGACCGCAGCGCCGGGTCCAGGTCCATGGGCTACTTCGCGCCTTCGCGGCCGAGCCTGCGGGCCAGCTCCGTGGTGCTGTGGTCCTTCGGGTCTCCCGCCACCGCCGTCCTGCCTCCGTAGGCCCGGACCTCGTCACCTTCCGGAATGGAGTCCGGCGTGTAGTCCGTCCCCTTCACGTGCACGTCGGGCTTGAGGGCGCGGATGAGGGTACGCACGTTCGGTTCATCGAAGACGACGACGCGGTCCGTGCAGGCCAGCGCCGCGACCAGCTCCGCTCGCTCCGCTTCCGGGATGTGCGGACGGCCCGGCCCCTTGTAGGCCCGGGTGGAGGCGTCCGAGTTCACCGCCACCACCAGCACGTCCGCCAGGGCCTTCGCCCCTTCCAGGTAGCGGACATGGCCGACGTGCAGCAGGTCGAAGACGCCGTTGGCCAGGGCCACCGTGCGACCCTGCTCGCGCCAGCGTTCCCGCTCCTCCGCGATGGCGGCGAGGGGACGAAGCTTGTCCAGGGTGTTCATCGTGGGCTCCGCAGCGCTTCGAGGAGTTCTTCGCGGGAGACCGTCGCCGTGCCGGGCTTCTGCACCACCAGCGAGCCCGCGACGTTCGCGAGCCTCGCGGCTTCACCGAAGGAGGCCCCGGCCGCGAGCGACAACGCGAAGCTCGCGATGACCGTGTCGCCCGCTCCCGTCACGTCCACCGCCGACTTCGCTCCGTGCACGGGGATGAGGTCCACGCCGCCCTTCGCGTCGAAGACGGCCATGCCATGCCGGCCTCGCGTCACCAGCAGGGCCTGACAGCCCAGCTTGCGGACCGCTTCGTGACCGGCCTCCAGGAGGTCTTCCTTCGTGCGCACCGGACGGCCCGTGAGCGCTTCCAGCTCCGGCTCGTTGGGCTTGCACACCGTGAGGCCCGCGAAGGCCGCGAGCGCGTAGCGGCTGTCCACGCAGACCGGGAGGCCGTCCGCGGCGAGGTTTCGCAATACGGCCCGGACCTCGTCGCTGACGACGCCCGCGCCGTAGTCCGAGACCACCACTGCGTCGGCGTCCTTCGCCGCGGTCTCCACCTGCCTGGCGATGGCCTTGCGCATCCGGGGCGGGAGGGGGCCTCGCTGGCCCCGGTCGACCCGGAGCATCTGCTGCCTCGTGGTGCTGATGCCTCCCGCGAGGATGCGCGTCTTCGTCTCCGTCTGGATGCTCCGGCTGCTGACCGCGTTCAGCCGGATGTCCGCGGCTTCGAAGAGCTTGCGCAGGTCGCTGCCCATCGAGTCCACGCCCAGGGCGCCCACCGCCGTCACCTGCCCCGACAGCGCGCGGATGTTGGCCGCCACGTTGGCTCCGCCTCCGAGCTTCACCTCCGAGGACTCGTACCGGACGATGAGCACCGGGGCCTCGCGGCTCACCCGGTCCGTCTGTCCGTAGAGGTAGTGGTCGGCGACCAGGTCTCCCACCAGCAACACCCGACGGCGCGCGAAGGCGAGAGGCAAACGCGAGGACGAAGCTGCCGGACGTGAAGACGGGGCCGCTGGCATGGGCGCGCGTTGTCCCACAGCGGTCCAGCCCTCACAAGTCGCGCGTCTCTCCCTACAGCCCGAGCGCCCGCTTCAGATGCGCTTCGCCCTCCAGGACCTCCACTCCCAGGCGCACCACCCAGGCCTCGAAGCCGGCGGGCAGGCGCACCGCGTCCTTCTCCGTCGTCACCACGAGCGCTCCGTGCTGGCGGGCCCGGGCTTCGACCTGGCGTAGCTCGTCCGCCGTGAAGCGATGGTGATCCGGGAAGAGGGCCGCGTCCCGGACCTCTGCTCCGAGTGTGGTGACGGTCTTCAGGAAGCCTCCGGGCCGGGCCAGCCCCGCCAGGGCGAGGACCGGCTTTCCTTCGAGCGCTTTCGTCGCGTGCTCGGTGCCTGAAGGGTCCCACCATCCCGTGGGTCCATAGCGCGTCCGGACCCTGGGGGCGGTCACGGCTTCGAGCCATGGGTTGGGGGCGGCGTCTCCCGAGGCGGCTCTCAGCCAGAGGAGCGTGGCGCGGCGCAGGGCTGCTGACGGGGGCTCTCGCAGCGGTCCTCTTGGGAGCAGTTGGCCGTTGCCCAGCCCCACGGCTTCGTCCACGACGACCAGGTCTTCGTCACGGTGCAGGCGGCGGTGCTGAAAGCCGTCGTCCAGGAGAACCGTATCCAGGCCGAAGTCGTCCCTGGCCCGGAATGCAGCCGCGACGCGGTCCGCTCCCACGAAGAGACGGGCCTTCGGACATCGGCGTGCTAGCAGCAGGGGTTCATCTCCTGCTTCCGTCACCTCGGGCAAGGGCTCCGCTCCCGTGAAGGTGAGTGGCTCCTGGGACTCGCGTCCGTAGCCTCGGGTCAGGATTCCGACCTTGCGCCCTTCGCGGATCAGCGACTCCGCGAGATGGAGGACCGCTGGCGTCTTGCCCGTGCCTCCCACGTTGAGGTTGCCGATGGAGATGACCCGCAGGCCCTCGACTTGTTCGGCCCGCTTCAGTCCCGAGTCGTAGAGGGCACCGCGGAGACGGACCGCTCCGCTGTAGGTCCAGGACAACAGCGTGAGCGGCGACAGGAGGGCACGACGGGTCCAGGGCTCCGGTGCCGGCGGATAGAAGATCCGCTCCAGGGCCGTGGGTCCGCCCGTCATCGCCGTGGCTCCGCTGCCTTCTGGTAGAGGGCCAGGATGTCCCGGGCGATCTGCTCGTTCGTCGGGTGCCGGGTCCCCGCCGTTGCTCCGGACAGCGCGGCGGTGACGACGGCATCCACCGTGGGCGCTTCCACCTTCGCGTCCGAAAGGTCCGGGAGCGCTCCCTCGTTCACCGCGACCACTCGGACTCCGCAGGCCCTGGCCTGGGCCGCGGCCCTCGCGCTCCAGTCGTTCCCCAGGCCGAGGATCCAGACTTCATCCAGGGCCTGTAGCCACTTCGCGAAGTCCGCTCCCTGCTGGTAGCCCGCGAACGTCACCTGCTTGGTGAGGCCTCGCTCCGACACCTGCGTCCGCGTCGCTTCGAGCAGCGCCCCATCGCCTACGAGCACGAGGCGGGATTCGGGACGTTGTTGGCGGAACGCGGCGAAGGCTTCGACTCCCAGCGCGTGACGGCGGCTCTGCTGGAACGTGGAGATCATTCCCACGAGATGCGTGTCTTCGAGGCCCAGGGTCCTTCGGAGGGCCTTGCGGTCGTGGGCGGGCTCGAACATCGGGTCCACCAGTGCGGGCAGGACCTGGACGGGGCGGTGCCGGCCTTCGAGCTTCTCCATCAGGTGGCTCGCGGGCACCGTGTACGCGGCGGCTTCGGGCAGCGAGGAGCGCAGCGAACGGGGCGCGTGGATGGAGCGGATCCGCACCGCGCCCTTCGGCGTTCCCCAACGCGCCACGAGATGATCATGCGTGAAGTGGGCGTGGACCACGTCCACCGTCCTGCGGCGGAGGGCTCGCAGGTCGCTCCAGAGTTCCCAGGGTGGGGACTTCACGGACAACGTCAGGCCTCCGTCGTCCAGGAGGCCCAGTTGCTGGAAGCGGGGGACGGCGGGTTCCTCGGCGGCGATGTCCCTGCGTTTGCGGTCCACCGCCACCGTGACGTCGTGGCCCAGGGCCCGCTGCGCCTGGGCCAATAGCGCGATGTTCTCCGCCGGGCCGCTCCAGAAGGGACTCGCGAGCAGATGCAGGATGCGCATCAGCGCTTCACCAGCGAATGGTAGAGGTCACGGAGCGCCCGGGCTTCGTGCTCGACGCCGCAGCGGCTGCGCGCTTCCTCTTGCGCGTTGCGGCCGACCTGACGGGCCCGCTCCGGTTCTCGGGTCAGTTCGTCCAACAGGTCGCGCAGGCCCTTCACGTCTCCGGGTTCGAAGAAGAAGCCCGTGCGGCCGTGCTCGATGAGGGTGTCCAGGTACGGCAGCTTCGAGGCCACCACGCAGCAGCCGGAGGCCATCGCCTCCACGTGCACCAGCGAGTAGCCCTCCGCGTAGGAGGGATGCACCAGGATGCTCAGGCCCTGGTACCAGGGCTCGATGGTGGACTGCTCTCCCGCGAGCAGCACGCGGTCCTCGATGCCCTGGCGCAGCCCGTTCACCCAGGCCAGGTCCGGCCCCTTCGCGAGCCCCACCAGCACCGCCTGCCAGTCCGGCCGCCGCGGCAACAGGGGCCTCAGCGCTTCGATGAAGTCGCCCTGCCCCTTCTCCTTGCGGATGCGTCCGATGACGCCAATGCCGTAGCGGCCTCCCTGCTGGAGCCGGGCCCAGGCCGCGTCGCGGTCCTCCGGTGGGTGGAAGCGCCGGAGGTCGATGCCGTGTGAAATCACCGTGGAGGGGAGCGCGATGACGTCGGAGATCTGCTTCGTGAGCGATACGAGCGCATCCGCTCCCCTGGCGAGCCAGCGGGTGAAGCGCGTGGGGGCCACCGACGTGTGCCTCGTGAAGACGAGTTGGACCCTTCCTCCCAGCGCCTTCAGGAGCATCCCCGCCAGCAGCTCGTTGTTCCGGTGCGCGTGCCAAACGATGGGCTCCTGGTGCGAGCGGCGGATCAGCTCTCCCCAGGTGATGCGCGGCAGGGCTTCCGTCAGGCCGGAGCCGATGACCCGGGTCTCGTCTCCCTGGGCCAGCGCTGGCACCACGGACTCCACGTGCCGGGTCACTCCCGTGTAGCGCTTGTGGAAGTGTGGATGGATGATGAGGGTCATCGAGGAGCCCTCCTTAGCTCGGCCATGGCCTCCGCGTTGCGCTCACTGGCTCCGGAGATGCGGCGCACCGTGGCTTCGGCCTGGGCTCCCAGCTGTTGCCGGCGTTCGGGATGGGCGAGGAGGTCCTCCAGCGCGGCGTGCAGGGCTTCTCCGTCCGCCACTTGAAGGCCTCCGTTGCCTTGCAGCACCGCGACGCTGTCGCGGAAGTTGTCCATGTGCGGACCGAACAGCACCGGCCTGCCCTGCCCCGCTGGCTCCAGGATGTTCTGACCGCCCCGCTTCGTGAACGAGCCTCCCACGAACACCACCGTCGCCAGGCGGTAGGCTCGCGACAGCTCGCCCATCGAGTCCATCACCACCACCGGCGCTCGCTCCGGGTTGCCCTGCGAGCGCAGGCCCACGGTCAGGTTCCGCTCCCTTGCGAGGGTCTGGATCCGCTCCGCCCGGTTCAGGTAGCGCGGCGCGATGACCAGGCTCAGCGTGGGCCAGCGCTCCCGTAGACGCTGATACACCTGCAACAGGATTTCTTCCTCGCCCTCGTGCGTGCTCCCCGCGAGCCACACCGGATCCGCTGAGGTCAGGCCGAGGGCGGTTCGCAAGGCCTCGTCCTCGGGGGCTGGCCCCGCCGCGAGAGCGTCGAACTTGGTGTTTCCCGTGGTGAGGATCCGCTCTGCCGGCGCGCCGAGGGCCTTCGCTCTTTCGGCTTCCTCGTCCTGCCGCATCAGCAGCAGGTCCATGTCCTTCAGCGGGTTCTCGATGAGGCCGAAGAGCGTCCGGTACTTCCCCACGTTCGCGGGTGAGAAGCGCCCGTTGGTCATCACCACGCTCGCTCCGGATTGCTTCGCGGCGCGGATGAGGTTGGGCCAGACCTCCGTGTACTCGAGGACGAGGAGGTCCGGCTTGAGGGCTCGCACCGCCCTTCGTGTCGCGCCCCAGAGGTCGTAGGGCACGTACACGACTCCGTCGATCTGCTTCGCCAGGCGGTCCCTTGCCATCGCGTGGCCGCTGTCCGTCATCGTCGAGAGCACGATGCGGCAGCCGGGGAAGCGCTGGCGCAGGGGGCCGAACATGGGCGCCAGGGCCAGCAGGTCGCCCGCGCTGGCTCCGTGCAACCACAGCAGCGGGCCTTCTCCCTTCGGCAGGTCGCCCGGTGCGTAGAAGCCCAGCCTCTGCCTCAGCCCGTGACGCGTCTTCCGGTACACGCAGAGCACCGGGAACAGCAGCGCGAAGAGGACGTAGGTGGCGACGACGTAGAGCAGGCGCATGGGCGACGTCCCGCGCTCTATCAGATGCCCGGCGGTCTCGGCACCACTCGCACCGGGCTGGGGACCAGCCAGGGCCGCCACTCGTGGCCGAAGAAACGTCCGGGCGCGTGGGCCCAGACCTCTACCTGGACGGCTCCGGGACCGGTCAGCTCGATGTGCCGCCCGTCGGGTTGCAGGCGGCCGTCTCCCCACACCCGGACCTCCAGCGCGCCTGGGGTGTGTTCCGGGAGGCGGACCGTCAGCACCGTGCCGACGGGGGCTTCCCTCGTAGTCGTGTCGAAGCCTTCCAGGGTGAAGCCCTCCGGCGCTCCGAGCGCTCGGAAGACGCAGAGGGCCCTGCCGCTCGCCAGGGCCTGCGTGACCTGGGCCGCGGCTTCGCGCGCGTTCTGGGACAGGGGACCTGGCAGCACGTCCGGCGGGAGCTCCATGCCGAGCGCATTGAAGATGTCCTCGTACGCGGGCACCCCATGCGCGTCATGGCCACACAGGGCGATGCGCTTGCGCTCTCGCGCCAGTTCCAGGAAGCGCTCTGTCGGGCGTGGCTCCGGGACCGCGAGCAGCGTCACGCCGTGCACCGGGTTCACCAGGGAGGCCCCCACCGCGGGCAGGAGCCGGCTCACCGGGCTTCGCAGCGCCTGCCGGAAGAAGGTGTCCGCTGAGTACAGCTCGAAGCCCGGGACTTGGTGCGCCGTCGCTTCGTCCTTCCAGGGGTTCTTCGTCTGGACCGGATGCGCGAGGACCGCCGTGCCTCCGGCTGCTTCCACCTCGGCCACCGCCTGTTCCGGTGGCCCCCAGAGCGTCACGCCTTCAATGGGCCGCTGCATGCCGAACGCGGTCAGGTGGCCCGCGTTGGTCGAAATCTCCACTCCGGGGATGAGCAGCACGCCGTCCACCCAGGTCGCGGCGGGCGGCTTGAAGTCGTTGTGGTCGGTGAGCACCACGAAGTCGAGGCCCGCGGCCTTCGCAGCGCGGGCGACCTTCGCGGGCGTCCCGTTCCCGTCCGAGCGCGTGGTGTGCACGTGGTACGCGCCGCGGATCCACGGCTTCGCGTTCGGTGCGGGCTCGACGACGGGGTAGTCCGCGAAGCCCGCCGCGAAGGCGAAGAAGCCCGCGACTCCCAGGAGCAGGAACAGCACACCGAACACGGCGCGGATCGCCAGGGAGACGGGCCGCTTCGCCGTGCCCGCCTTGCTCACGCCGCTCCCCGCTCAATCGGGCCTGACGTCTGCAGGCGCCACATGGCGGCGTAGCGGCCTTCCTTCTGGAGCAGGTCCGCGTGGCTTCCGCTCTCCACGATGCGGCCCGCCTCCACCACGTGGATGACGTCCGCGTTCGTCACCGTGGACAGCCGGTGCGCGATGACCAGCGCCGTCCGGCCGGGGAGCACCTTCGCCAGCGCGGCCTGCACCTCGCGCTCGTTCTCCGGATCCAGGCTGCTGGTCGCTTCGTCCAGCACCAGCACCGGGGCCTTGGACAGGACCGCCCTCGCGATGCACAGGCGCTGGCGCTGGCCTCCGCTCAGGGTGACGCCTCGCTCGCCGATGCGTGTGTCGTAGCCCTGGGGCAGCGCCTGGATGAAGGCGTCCGCGTTCGCCACCTTCGCCGCGGCCTCCACTTCCTCTTTCGTCGCTTCGGGCCTCGCGTGCCGCAGGTTCTCCAGCACGGTGCCGTGGAAGAGCAGCGGTTCCTGCGTCACCAGCGCGAACTGACTCCGGACGCTCGCCGCCGTGTACGTGTCCGCGTCCATTCCATCCAGGAGGATGCGCCCCTGCTGGGGGCGCTCGAAGCGCAGCAGCAGCGACGTCACCGTGCTCTTGCCGCCTCCACTGCCTCCCACCAGCGCCGCCACCTGCCCCACCTTCAGGTCCAGCGTCAGCCCTTCCAGCGCGCGGCGCTCGCCGTAGAAGAAGCGCACGTCCTCCATGCGCAGCGACTCACGCAGCGCTGGCGCTGGCCCCGCGCCGGTGGCGTCTTCCACGGGGTGCTTCAGGTCGAGCAGTGCCAAGAGGCGCTCTCCCGCCGCTCCCGCCTGCACCGCGAACTGCGTCACCCGGCCCAGGTCCTTCACCGGCTGGTACACGAGGATGACCGCCGTGAGCAGCGACAGGAGCGCCTCCGGCTCCATCGCCCGCGTCGCCGCCGCGTACCCCAACGCTCCCGCGAGCGCCGCCGCGGCGAGCACCTCCATCAACCCCGGTACTCCTCCTCGCGCCCAGGCCGCGCCCACCACCGCTTCCTCGTGGGCCTTCGCATAGGACTCGAAGCGCGCGAGCTCCGCCTGCTGACCGTTGAAGGCCTGGATGGTGCGCAGGCCTCCGAGCCCTTCGTGCAGCTGGCCCGCGAGCTGGCCCAGGTGGGCCTGCCCTTCTCGCGTTCCCTTCAGCACCTTGCGCGTCAGCTTCGAGGCGGGCAGCGCCGCCAGCGGAATCACCGCCAGCATCAGCCCTCCAAGCACCGGGCTCATCGCCAGCGCCACGCTCGCGAGCACCAGCACCTGGATGGTGTCTCGCAGGTACGAACCCACCGTGTACATGGCGGCCAGCTCCACCGCCATCACGTCCGAGGAGAAGCGGCTGAGCAGATCTCCCGTCCGCTCCTTCGACAGCTGCGACGGCGACAGCGCCGTGAGCCGCAGGAACAGGTCGCGCCGCAGGTCCTTCACCACGCGCTGCGCGAAGAGGCCCATGAAGTAGAACTGGCCCAGGTACCCCACGCCCTTCACCGCGCCCACCGCCAGCACGAACACCGGGAAGCCCCAGAGCGCGGCCTCTCGCGGCAGGTTCGCGAGCCACGGCACCCGGTGCGCGCTCGCGAAGCCTTCCTCTCCTCCCGACAGCAGGAAGCGCAGCGCCGGGCCCAGCAGGTACGCGTACGCGCCCGTCGCGAGCCCCAACACCGCCATGCACGCGAAGGCCAGGACGAGGATTCCCGCGTGCGGCTTCGCGTACCGGAGCAGCCGCCAGAGCGCGTGATGCATGACTACTTCACCACCTTCTGCAACGCCGCCCTCGCGAGCACCGAATACGGATTCAGCTCCAGCACCTTCATCAGCTTCTTTCGCGCGAGCGGCGCGTCATCCAGGTCGATTTCGATGATGGCCGCGATGATCTGCGCCCGCTCCAGGTACGGGTCCAACGTCAGCGCCTGCTTGAGCACCTTGCGCGCCGCGAGCGCCCGCTGCATCAGCGGCCCGGGCGAGCCCCGGTACTTCGCCCAGGCGAGGTATGAGTAGTACTCGGGCTCGCTGCCGTTGAGCGACACCGCTTCCTCGAAGCCCTGGATGGCCGCCTTGAAGTCACCCCGCTTCATCGCGGACTCGCCCCGGCGCAGCGCGAGCTCCGCGTCCACGTTGATGGCGGTCGCGCGGCCCACCACCTCCTGCCGGCTGAAGAAGTACTGGAGATAGGCGCGGCGCTTCTCGTCCACGCTCAGCACGCGGTACGCCGCGGACAGCTTCTCCTGCACCTGCTCCAACAGGTCGCGCAGGTCGGAGAGGTCGAACTCCGCGTAGGTGTCCGGGTGAAAGCGCATCGCCGTCTCGTGGTACGCGCGCTCCACCGCCTCCTTGTCCGCCGCGAGGTCCAGGCCCAGCCCGCCAAAGTAGCTGCGCGTGATGATGCGCACCGCTTCCTCGCGCAGCGCCGCCGCCGTCTCCGCGGGCAGGCTCTTGCGCTTGCGCGGCGCGATGACGTCCGGCACCGCCGCCGCGCTCAGCACATCCGTCCCCGTCGCCACCGGCGTCGCGGAGAACGTCACCCCGCCCGTCAGCTTCAGGAACCACAGCAGCGTGTACGCCGCGCGCAGCTCCGCGCGCCCGTGCGCCAGCAGGTCCTTGAGCACGATGCGGCCATTCACCTGCATGGCCAGCTTGATGTCCTCCGTGTCCAGCGCCATCGACTGGAGGTCACGACCGAAGTCCGCCGAGCGCACCGGGTACTCGTTCAGGTGCGCCTTGAGCGCGTTCGCCACCACCCGCAGGGGCATCCGCTTGCGCGCGGCCTCCAGCAGCGGCGCGAGGGCGGGCTGATCCACGGAGGCCACTTCGGAGGAGAACTCGTCGCCCGCGTAGAACGCGTACCGGCCTTCGCGCATGGCCAGCACGCGTCCGAGCCGGTCCCGGGTGAAGTCGCGCAGGAGCGCCAGCAGGTCCTCGCCCACCGCCTCCACGCCCACGTCCGCCAGCGCCGCGCCGATGCGCAGCCCGGAGGCGAGCGACTCCACCACCGGCTGCTCCTGCGCCTCCGTGAGGACCCGGCGCTCGCGCAGGAAGCGGGGCAGCGCGTCCTCCTTCGCGGAGGAGTCGAAGTTCACCGGCCCGCCTCGCAGGAAGTACACCCGGCGCGACAGGCCCTTGAGGGCCACCACCAGCACGCCATCACGGCGCAGCCGGTAGAGCGAGTGCAGCAGCGCCGGCAGCGGGAAGGACTTCAGCTCCCCCGCCGCCACCGTGGGGCGCGACAGCGTGGCGGGCAGGCCCGTGAGCGTGATGGCCTGGGCCGCCTTCACCAGCGCCTCCAGGCGGGGCACCAGCTCCCCCGGCTTGAGCGGATCCGGGATGTACGCGTTGACCTTCAGGTCCAGCACCGAGCTCACGCCCTTCGCGCGGCCCAGGTGTCCCTTGTCGATGGCCACGATGGGCACGCGCCCGCCCTGGCTGTGCCCTCGGATGAGGTGCACGACGTGCTGCCCCTCCACGCGCGGCAGGTCCACGCCCAGCACCACCACGTCCGGGTTGTCCGCCGAGAAGTGCTCCAACGCCATCACGGCGTCATTCACCGCCCGAACGGTGTACCCGGCCTGCGAGAGCAAGCCCGTCAGGTGCTCCAGGGTCGGGGGGTGGCTCTCAGCGAGCAGAAGCGTCTTCAAGGGGGCCGCAGTCTACAACCTCCCTCCCTCCGCGCATCAGCTACGATGAGGGTCTTGCCTCCCATGACGCAGCCATCCTCCCCCCGCATCCTCGTCGTGGCCGGCGAGGCCTCCGGCGACACCCACGCCTCGGAGCTCGTCGCCGCCCTCCAGGCCCTGCGCCCCGACCTCACCTTCTTCGGCATGGGAGGCGCCCGGCTGGCCGCTCGGGGGGTGGAGCTCATCCATGACGCCCGGGAGGTGTCCGTCATGGGCATCACCGAGGTGCTCCCCCGAATCCCCCGCATCCTGCGGATCATGAAGGACCTGGCCCGGGCCGCCGAGGAGCGCCGCCCCGACTGCGCCATCCTGGTGGACATCCCGGACTTCAACCTGCGCCTGGCCAAGAAGCTCAAGGCCCTGGGCATCCCGGTGGCCTACTACGTGTCCCCGATGATCTGGGCCTGGCGCCGGGGCCGCGTGCGCACCATCCAGCGGCTGGTGGACCGGATGCTCTGCATCCTGCCCTTCGAGGAGGACTTCTACCGGGAGGCCGGGGTTCCCGCACGCTACGTGGGAAGTCCCGTGCTGGAGCAGATGCCCAGGTCCGCCAGCGCCCGCGAGTTCCGGCAGCGCCTGGGCCTGCCCGAGGACGCTCCCACGCTCGCGCTGCTGCCCGGCAGCCGGATGAGTGAGATCCGCCGCATCCTGCCCACCCTCGTCGGGGCGGCGAAGCAGCTCGTCTCCGAGCGGCCGGGGCTCCAGGTGGTGGTGCCGGTGGCGCCCACCATCGCGAAGGAGGAGATCCTCTCCCGCTTCGAGGGCAGCGGCGTGACGCCGGTGCTGGTGGACGGGCGCGCCCCGGAGGTGGTGGGCGCGAGCGACGCCGCGGTGGTGGCCTCCGGCACGGCGGTGCTGGAGGCGGGGCTGATGGAGCGGCCGCTCGTCGTCGTGTACCGCGTGTCGCTGGTGACGTACTGGGTGGGCCGGCTGATGCTGAAGGTGGCCTTCGTGTCGCTCATCAACCTGCTGGCGGGCCGGCGCGTGGTGCCGGAGCTGCTCCAGGGGGAGATGACGCCGGAGAACATCGCCTCGGAGGTGCGGCGCGTGTGGCTGCCCGGCGAGCCCCGCGACGCCATGGTCCAGGGGCTGGCGGAGGTGCGCGGGCGCCTGGGCGAGGTGGGGGCCGCCCACCGCGCGGCCCAGACGGTGCTGGAGCTGCTGCCCCCGCGCCCTGTCTCCTGAGCCGGAGAACCGACCGGGTTGGCGTCGGGAGTGCTGTTCCAGCGCCGGGTTTGGGGTATGTCCGCCGGGTCATGAACCGTGCGCTGGTCTGCATCCCCACCTACAACGAGCGGGACAACATCGGCCCCATCACCCAGGCGGTGCTGGCGGCGGACCCCCGCGTGGACATCCTCGTCGTCGACGACAACTCGCCCGACGGGACGGGGCAGCTGGCGGACGAGCTGGCCGCGAAGAACCCGCGCGTGCGCGTGCTCCACCGCGAGAAGAAGGAGGGCCTGGGCCGCGCGTACCTGGCCGCCTTCCGGTGGGCCCTGGCCGAGGGCTACACGTACATCCTGGAGATGGACGCGGACTTCAGCCACGACCCGCGCTACCTGCCCACCTTCCTGGACGCTGCGGAAGGCGGCGCGGACCTGGTGCTGGGCTCGCGCTACGTGGATGGCGGCGGCACGGTGAACTGGGGCGTGGGCCGGAAGATCATCAGCCGCGGCGGTTCGCTCTACGCGCGCAGCATCCTGGGCGTGGACGTGCGCGACCTCACCGGCGGCTTCAAGTGCTTCAACCGCCGCGTGCTGGAGAGCATCAACCTGGATGAGGTGCGCAGCACCGGTTACGCCTTCCAGATTGAGTTGACCTACCGCACCCTGCGCAAGGGCTTCACCGTGCGCGAGGTGCCCATCGTGTTCGAGGACCGGCGCGTGGGGCACTCGAAGATGAACAAGAAGATCTTCGTCGAAGCGCTGGGCATGGTCTGGAAGCTGCGCTTCACGGTCTAAAGCACCATGTCGACGTCCGGTATGGTGTCCACCTTCCTCGTGTCGCTGTCCGCCATCTTCTTCGTGGTGGACCCGATTGGCGTCGTGCCGCTGTTCCTGGCGATGACGGCGGGGGACACCAAGGAGCAGATCCGCAGCACCGCCCTGCGCGCCTGTCTGGTGGCGTGCGGGATGATGCTGTTCTTCGCCCTCTTCGGCCGCGTCATCTTCCAGGTGTTCGCGGTGTCGCTGGGCGCCTTCCGCGTGGCGGGCGGCATCCTGCTCCTGATTACCTCGCTGGACATGCTGCGCGCCCGTCCGTCCTCCACGCGCACCAGCCCCACGGAAGAAGAAGAGGGCGCGGTGAAGGAGGACGTGGCCATCGTCCCGCTGGCCATTCCGCTGCTCGCGGGGCCGGGCGCCATTGCCACCGCCATGGTGCTGATGGCGCGCTCCGGGACGTCCTTCGTGTCCGCGCTGCCGGTGGTCGCGGCGGTGGTGCTGACCTTCACCGCGACCTACTTCATCCTCAACGCGTCCAGCCTGGTGCAGCGGGTGCTGCGTCAGTCCGGCGTCGCCATCCTGGAGCGCGTGTCAGGTCTCATCCTTGCCGCCATCGCGGTGCAGTTCATCGCGGACGGGGCTAAGGACCTGCTCAAATAGCGTCCGCGCCCGCCACCCACACGGCGCCGTCCTTGCGCACGGTGCCCTGGGGACGGCCGTCCATGGTGAGCCGGTCCGGGCTGGAACGCTGCGCGTCGTACGCGTAGCCGCCCTGGACCTCCTGCAGGTACACCACCACGGCGTCCACTACGTTCTCCTGCACGACCTTGAACGAGTCGTTCGCGCACTGGGTGTCGCCGGTGAAGAAGCGCTCCAGCGTGGCCTCCTCCGGGTGGCGCACGTAGACGACCACGGGGGCCCTCTCCTCCTTGCCCTCGGCGACGAACTTCTGGATGGCCTTCGCGGGCTCGGGCTGGCGCATCAGCGCCTGGAGGAGCGTGCACTTCTCGTCCTCGGCCTGCACGCGCTGCTCGAGGGGGACCGAGTGCGCGCAGCCCACCGTCCCCAGCAAGCCCAGGCCCGCCACGGCGAGCGCCCAACGGATGCGAGGAAGTTCCACCATGTGACACCTCAAGGCTTGCGCCAGCGAGGGGTGAAGGGCGCGTTCGTCAGGGACGGGTCCTCCACCGCGATGATGTATTCGGCGCGGCGGTTGGCCGCCTCCGCCGTCTCGTCCGGCGTGGGCACCGCCGGGGACTGCTCACCAAAGCCCTCGTAGAACACTGGTACCTTCAGGCCGCGCTGGCGAAAGTAGGACGCGATGCTCTTCGCCCGCTTGAGCGAAAGCTCGCGGTTGTCGTTCGCGCTGCCCACCGTGTCGGTGTGCCCGAGCACGTACAGGCGC
Source organism: Corallococcus sp. CA049B (assembly GCF_003611685.1). Taxonomy (NCBI): domain Bacteria; kingdom Pseudomonadati; phylum Myxococcota; class Myxococcia; order Myxococcales; family Myxococcaceae; genus Corallococcus; species Corallococcus sp. CA049B. The sequence goes on from NZ_RAWC01000061.1 coordinate 18,020, forward strand.
AGCGACGCCCACCGCCCATACTTGTTCAACGCCTCCGCGATGCTCTTGTAGCTGGCGTCCAGCTTGCCCTTCTCCGCAGGGGGAATGTCCGAGCGGCCGGAGGCGAAGGTCACCTCCTCATGCGGGATGTCCACCTGCCACGGGTACAGGTCCACGCCCGTGTAGAAGTCGGAGGTGTCGTAGGCCCTCAGGCGGATGTGCATCACCTTGCCCTCCGCCGGCAGCCACTTCACCTCCAGCGGCGTGCCCGCGGGCGCGCCCTTGAAGTCCACGTCGCCCGCGAAGGCCGTCTTGCCGGTGTCCATCTTCACCGTGACTTCCGTCTTGGCGGCCGGGCGGGACAGCGTGAAGCGCAGCTTGCGGCCGGGCACGTCCACGTCCTCCGGGCGCACCTCCATCTTCAGCGGGCCGTTGAGCTCCGTGTCGAAGGAGAGCGGCATGCTTCCCGGCTCCGCCCCGCCCGGGAACCGCACGGTGAGCTCGCCCTCGTAGTGGAACTTCCCTTCCGGCTGCTCCAGGGCGACGCGGCGGGTGATGCCCGGCTTGCCGCCCCCCTTGAGCTCCACCGTCTTGCCGTCGCTGCGCTTGAGCTTCACCTCGAAGCCGTCGATGGGCTCCTCGATGTGGACGAGCAGCGCGGGCACGCCTTCACCCAGCGCCGCCTTGCCTTCCAGCGATACCCGGATGGCCTCCGCGGAGGCAGTGAGCGGCAGGCCCAGCAGGGCCACGAGAGGTAGGAGTCGGACGGACATGCGGCGTCAACCTCGGCGTCGCGGGGGGAGGTAGGGAGGCAACTCCAGCCCGGGGGAACGGATTCCCGGCGAGCCTACCGCACGCCCACCAGGGTGATGCCTCGCGAGGTGGCCCCCGCGAAGAGAGCGGGTGCGTCCAACAGCACCGTGCGCCCTACCTCCAGCGCCAGCACCCGGGCACCCACCTCCTCCATGACCTCCAGCGTGCGGGGCCCCACGGCGGGCAGGTCGAAGCGCAGGTCCTGCTCCGGCTTGCAGCGCTTCACCACCACCGCGCCCGGGCCGCCCAGCTTCGCGCCCCGGCGGATGGTCTCGTCGGTGCCCTCCACGGCCTCCAGCGCGAGCACGTGGCCGTCCCGCACCACCACCGTCTGGCCTACGTCCGCCTGCCCCAGGAGCACCGCCACTTCCCTGCCCAGGGCCACGTCCTTCTCCTGCGCGGGCTTGAGCGTAGGGCCGGCCAGGTGCCCTTCGGGGCACAGCACCTCGCCCAGGAAGTCCGTGGGCGCGATGATGGTGATGCCCTGCGCTTCGAAGTCCGCGGCCACGGCGCGCAGGAGCGCGTCGTCCCGGAAGCTGCGCAGGCGGGAGATGATGCGCAGCGCGCCCAGGTCCGGCCGGGCCTCCGTGAGCGCGCGCACGCGGCCAATGCCGCCCGCCATGGCCGCCCGGGTGACGCCCGCCTGGCGGAAGACCTTCTGGATGCGGCCCACCTGCCCCACGCGCACCCAGGCGAAGTGGCCGACCTCCTGCTCCAGCGCCGGGTCCGTCTCTCCCCGGTGCGCGGCCACCACCACCTCCAGGCCGCGCGCACGGGCGGCCCGCGCGAAGAGGAAGGGAAGCTGGCCGTTACCGGCGATGAGCCCGATGCGCTCCACCCACTCCCCTTCCGTGCCCTCGCGAGAGGGCCTAGCGCGTGACGCCGCGCTTGCTCGTCTCCACGAACCGCACCAGGTGCTCCACTTCCGGGTGCCCGGAGAGCTCCCCGCGAAGCTGCGCGAGCGCCTCCTGGAGCCCCAGCTTGGAGCGGAAGAGGATGCGGTAGGCCTCCTTCACGCGGCCAATCTGCTCCTCGGTGAAGCCGCCGCGCTCCAGGCCCACGGTGTTGAGGCCCACCAGCGTGGCCCGGTCCCCCTGCACGGTGCAGTACGGGGGCACGTCCATGGTGACCATGGAGCCGCCGGAGATGAACGCGTAGCGCCCCAGCCGGGTGAACTGGTGCACCGCGACCAGGCCCGAAATCTTCACCGCGTCCTCCACCACCACGTGGCCCGCGAGCGCGGCCCCGTTGGCGAGGAGGACCTCATTGCCCACGACGCAGTCGTGCGCGATGTGGCTGTTGGCGAGCAGCAGGTTGCGGTGGCCCAGGCGCGTGGCGCCACCTCCGGCCACCGTGCCCAGGTTCACCGTGACGAACTCGCGGATTTGATTCTCGTCGCCAATGACGAGCTCCGTATCCTCGCCCGCGTACTTCAGGTCCTGGGGCGCCGCGCCCACGGAACAGAACTGGAAGAGGTGGTTGCGCTCTCCCAAGGTGGTGCGGCCCTCGATGACGACGTGCGGCCCGATGCGGGTGCCCGCGCCGATGACGACCTGGGGCCCGATGACCGAGAACGGCCCCACCTCCACGGTGTCGTGGAGCCGGGCTCCCGGATGGACGACCGCGGTGGGATGAACCTGCGCCATGTCCTTCTCTCCTCAGCAGCGCGAATGACGCGCCCTACGGCGCCGCGCTCTCGTCGCCCTTGGCGGCCTTGTTCTTGTCCACCACGGTGGCGAGGAACTCCCCTTCCGCCACCTTGGCGCCATCCACCGACGCCACACCCTTGGTCTTCCAGATGGCGCCCTTGTGGCGGATGACTTCAATGTCCAGCTGGAGCCGGTCTCCGGGCACCACCGGCTTGCGGAAGCGCGCGTTGTCCACGCCCATCAAGTACGTGACGAGCCGCGTCGGGTCCATGGCTTCCGTCTTATACGCAAGGATGGCCGTCGCCTGGGCGAGCGCCTCCAGGATGAGCACTCCCGGCATCACCGGGTGCCCCGGGAAGTGGCCGTTGAAGAAGGGCTCGTTGATGGTGACGTTCTTGTAGGCCGTGAGCTTCTGGCCCGGCACGATTTCCACCACCCGGTCCACCAGGAGGAACGGGTAGCGGTGCGGCAGCAGCGCCTGGATCTCGCCAATGTCCATCATCCGCCCTTCTCCTTCTCCAACAGCTCCACCCTCTTGCGAAGGGCACGCACTTCCTTGAGCAGGTCCGCCAGCTGCCCCGACGCGGCGCTGGCGCGCAGCCATTCCTTGTGGGGGATGGCGGGGCTGCCACTGACGACCTGCCCGTCTGGAACGTCATGGGCGACGCCGGACTGCGCGCCCACCTTGGCCAGGTCTCCCACGCGGATGTGGCCCACCACGCCCACCTGCCCCGCGAGCACCACGCCGGTGCCCACCTCCGCCGAACCCGAAACGCCCGCCTGCGCGCAGATGAGCGACAGCGGGCCCACGCGCACGTTGTGGGCGATCTGCACCAGGTTGTCGAGCTTCGTCCCGCGGCCCACCACCGTTTCACCCACCGTCGCGCGGTCGATGCAGGTGCAGGCCCCGACTTCCACGTCGTCCTCGATGCGGACGATGCCCACCTGGGGAATCTTGAAGTGGCGGGGGCCGTCCTCGCCCTCCGCGTCGAAGGCGAAGCCGAAGCCGTCCGCGCCCACCACCGAGGAGGCGTGGAGGATGACGCGCGAGCCCACCACGCACCCCTCGCGCACCGTGGCGTGCGGGTAGAGCACGCAGTCGTCGCCGACGCGCGCGTCCTCCCCCACGTAGGCCCCGGGGTGCAGCACCGTGCGGGCGCCGACGTGGGCGCCCTTCTCCACCACCGCCCCGGCCTTCACCGTGGCCTCCGGGTGCACCGCGGCCTCCGGGTGCACGTGGGCGGCCGGGTGGATGCCCGCGGCGGGCCTCGTGGCCGGGTGGAACAGGGTGAGGAGCTGCGCGTAGGCCAGGTGCGGGTTGGACACCCGCACCAGGGCCACGCCGTCGCGAGCGGGGGCATCCGTCCCCACCAGCACCGCCGAGGCGCGGGTAGCCTCGAACTGCTTGCGGTAGCGGGGGTTGCCGTAGAACGACACCTCCCCCGGGACTGCCTCCTCCAGGCCGTTCAGGCCATGGACGAGCAGTCCGGGGTCGCCGAGGAGCTCACCCCGGACGTGGGTGGCGATGTCCCCCAGCCGGTGCGCGTTGGGTGCGGAAGGCACGGGGGTGTCCAACGCCTACTTCTTGACCGGGGCGTCCTTGGCCGCCGGCGCAGGCTTCTTGGAGGCGCTGTTGTTGTAGCTGCGCACGACCTCGTTGGAGATGTCGTACTGGGACAGCGCGAAGACGATGCCGGAGTCGCGCTTGTCCAGCACCATGCCCAGGCCGTCCCGCTCCGCGATGGACGCGATGACCTGGTCGATGCGGTTGACGATGGGCTCCATCTCCTGGCGCTCCTTGTTGGCGGCCTCGGCGCGGCTGCGCTCGTACTTCTGCGCCAGCTCCATCACCTTCTTCTGGAGCTCGGTGGCCTTCTGGGTGCGCGTGGCCTCGCTCATGGCGCTGGCCTGCTTGTCCAGGGTGTCCTTCTCCTTGCGGAGCGCCTCCTGCTCCTTGTCGATCTCCTTCTGGCGGTCCTCCAGCCACTTCTGGAGACGGGCCTTGGCGGCCTTGCCGTCATCCACCTCCAGCAGCACGCGCTGCAGGTCGACGTAGGCCACCTTGAGCTCGGCGGCCGAAGCGGCAACCGGGAGGGCGAGCGACAGGACAGCGGCGGCGGCCGCCAGGGTGCTTCGAAGCGACATGGGTCAAGGCTCCTCGGAAAGGGTGCTGCAGGCTCCGACGTCCGCCCTCCCCGCCTGTTCACTTCCGCCCGGGTGGGGCGAAAGAGGACGTGCCGGGAAGGCCTTGGGGTCAATGCCTATCAGAAGAAGTTACCGATCGTGAACTCGAACAGGATGGAGTCGTCCGACGGCCGCTTGGTCAGCGGGATTCCCCACTCGAAGCGCAGGGGTCCGATGGGCGAGAACCAGCGGAAGCCGAAGCCCGCCGCGTGGAAGAGGCCCAGCGGCAGCTTGTCCTGCCGGTCCTCGAAGAACTTCTCGTTGGAGCCGAAGGCATTGCCGGCGTCGTAGAAGAGCACGCCGCGCAGGCCGGCCTTCTCGAAGATGGGGAACTCCAGCTCGAAGTTGAAGATGAGCTGCTTGTTGCCGCCCACCCGGAACTCGGTGACGTTGGCGTCCGGGTTGTCCGCGCGCGGCACGAGCAGCGTGGGGCTGATGCTGCGCAGGTAGTAGCCGCGGATCGTGTTGATGCCGCCCACGTAGTAGAGCTCGCTGATGGGCAGCGGCTTGCTGGAGTCCAGCTGCTGCACGTAGCCCAGCGTGGCGTTCGTCTTGAAGACGAAGCCCAGCGGCATGGGGAAGTACAGGCGCGAGTAGGCGGTGTAGCGATTGAAGAGGAACGTGCCGCCCAGGAACGAGGGCGCCGTCTCCACCGAGCCGTAGTGGATGAAGCCGCGCGACGGGAAGAGGCGGTTGTCGCGCCGGTCGAAGGACACGGACAGGCGCAGCGCGCTGGTGACGCCGGACTGGAACTGGTTGGCGAGCAGCACCGCGCCAATGCCCTGCCCCGCCTGCACGTCCACGTACTCCCGCGAGTAGCCGACGGTGGCGAGCACGTCGTCCACCAGCTGGCGGCCCAGGGAGACGGTGCCGCCCGTGGAGTTGCGGATGAAGCCGTCGTAGTCCGCCTGCACGCGGAAGAACTCCGCGGACAGCAGGTAGTTCGTGTCCAGGAAGTACGGGTCGTAGAACGACAGCTGGACGAGCGAGCGCAGGCCCGAAATCTGGGCGGACGCGGACACGCTCTGGCCCCAGCCGAGGAAGTTGTTCTGCGACACCTGGGCCGTGAAGATGAAGTTCTCCACGTTGGAGAAGCCCAGGCCCACCTGGAAGGTGCCCGTGGCCTTCTCCTTCACCTCCACCTGCAACACGATGGCGTTGTCGGAGCTGCCCGGGTGCTGGGTGATTTCGACGGTCTCGAAGAAGCCCAGCGCGGTGACGCGCTCGCGGCTGCGCTTCACGCCGGTGCCGTTGTAGAGCTCTCCTTCGTAGACGCGCAGCTCGCGGCGGATGACCTTGTCGCGCGTCTTCGTATTGCCGACGACGTCGATGCGCTCGATGTTGACGAGCGGGCCCTTCTGGATGTCGAAGGTGAGGTCCACCGTCCGGTCTTCCGCGTTCACGGAGGTGACGGGGTTGATGTTCGCGTACGCGTACCCCTTGTCGAAGTACACGTCGGAGATGGCGGAGATGTCCGTGGAGAGCTGGCCGCGGTTGAAGCGCTCCTTGGAGCGCGACTTCATCAGCTTCAGCAGCTCTTCCGGCGGGCGCTCCAGGTCGCCCGCGAAGTCGATCTTCCCGATGTCGTAGGGCTCACCCTCGGTGATGTGCAGGGTGATGTAGATGTCGCGCTTGTCCGCGGACAGCTGCACGGTGGGCTTGTCTACGCGCACGTTGATGAAGCCGCGGTCGTAGTAGGCGATCTGGATGACGGCGAGGTCGCGCTGGAAGGCCTCCTCGCGGTAGGTGCCCTCGCCGGTGAAGAAGGACAGGAAGCCGCCCTCCTTCGTGATCATGGTCGCCTTGAGCTCCTCCGGGGACACCTGCTCCGCGCCCTGGAGGACGATCTGCTTCACCATCACCTTCGAGTGCTCGTTGATGAGGTAGACGACGGTGACCGCGGCGCCGCCATCCACCGGCTCCAGCTTGTAATTCACCTCCGCCAGGAAGTAGCCCTTCTCGACGTACTTCTCCTGGATCTTCTTCTGCGTGGCGCGCACGGCCTCGATGTCGAGGATGCTGCCGATCTTGAGATCCAGCTGCTCCTTCAGGTCCTCCGCGTTGAGCTCCTCGTTGCCCTGGAGCGCCACGGCGCGGATGGTGGGGCGCTCCGACACGCGCACCACGTACGCGATGCCGTTGGCCAGGCGCTGCGCGAGCAGCTGCACGTCCGTGAAGTAGCCCAGGGCCCAGATGGCGCGGAGGTCCTCCGCGGAGCGGGTGAGCGGATCACCGACCCGGGTGCGCATGGCGCGGCGGACGGCCTCCGACTCCACGCGGCGGTTGCCCTCGATGCGGATCTCCACCACGCGATCCGAGGAGGAGACGTTCGTGTCCTCGTCGTCCGGAGAGGACGCCAGCGGCGCGTCCGCGCCCGAGGGAGCGCCCCCATCCGGAGGCGAAACGGGCGTGGCGGCGGGAGTGGACGGGGGGACGACGGCGGGCGTACCCGCGTCCACGTCCACCTGGGCGGAGGCGGAAACGGGCCCGAGCGCCCACAGGGCGACCGCCAGCAGCGGGAGCAATGACTTGCGCAGAACGGTGAGCCTCAAGTGCAGTCCGGCCAGGAAAAGGCGGGGCAATGTACGGGATGGGGGGAGGGCCCCTCAATCCAAAAGCGAGCGGCCATCAGGCCTCCGACACCTGCCCGCCAGCCAGTCTCAGGCGGCGGGGCATGGAGCGAGCAAGCGTCTCGTTGTGCGTGACGACGACGGCGGTGATGCCCAGGTCCCGGTTGACGTCCCGGAGCAGCTGGTGGATGCCCTCGCCTGTCGTGGGATCCAGGTTGCCCGTGGGTTCGTCCGCGAGCAGGACCGCGGGCTTGAGCACCAGGGCGCGCGCCAGGGCCACGCGCTGGGCCTCGCCGCCGGACAGCTCGCCGGGGCGGTGGTCCACGCGGCTGCCCAGGCCCACGCGCTCCAGGAGCTCCCGGGCGTAAGCGTACGAGGGGCCGCGGTCCCGGCGCTGGATGAGCGCGGGCATGGCCACGTTCTCCAGCGCGGTGAACTCCGGCAGCAGGTAGTGGCTCTGGAAGACGAAGCCGATGGTGCGGTTGCGGAACTCGGCGATCTCCGCGTCGTTCATGGAGAAGACGGACTTGCCGTCGAAGAGGACTTCACCGGCGGCGGGGGCGTCCAGCGTGCCCAGCACGTGCAGGAAGGTGCTCTTGCCCGCGCCGGACGCGCCAATCATGGAGACGAGCTCGCCGGCGTTGATGTCCAGAGACACGTCGCGCAGCACGTCAATGCGCTTGCCGTGCAGGAAGTAGCTCTTGAAGACGTTGCGGATGGACAACAGCGCCATGGCTACTCCGCCTTCAGACCTTCCACCGGTTCCACGCTGCTCGCCTTGAGGGCCGGGTAGATGGACGCCAGGTAGGTGACGAGCACCGCGATGATCACCGCCAGCGCCGTCTGCACCGGTTCGATGCGCACCGGCAGCGCGGGGATGTAATAGACCTCCGGATCCAGCTTGATGCCGACCTTCTCGATGAAGAGGCACCACGCGAGGCCGGAGAACAGGCCCAGCACGCCGCCGGCCACGCCAATCTGGAGCCCTTCGGCGAGGAAGATCTTCACGATGCCGCCGTCCGGGACGCCCAGCGCCTTGAGGACGGAGATCTCCTTGCGCTTCTCCAGCACCAGCATGATGACCGTGGCGACGATGAGGCCCGCGGCGACGATGATGATGATGGACAGGATGATGCCCATCACCAGCTTCTCCAGGCGCAGCGCGGAGAAGAGGTTCTTGTTCATCTCGCCCCAGTCGCGCGCGCGGTAGGGGTAGCCGCCCAGCACGCGCACCACCTGGTTGGCGATGCGGCGCGCGTCGTCGATGTCCGCCACCTTCAGTTCGATGCCGGTGGCGCCCTTCACCGCGAAGAAGTCCTGCGCTTCCTTGAGCAGGATGTAGACGAACTTGGAGTCGTACTCGTACATGCCCGAGTAGAAGACGCCCGCCACCCGGAACGCGCGGCTCTTGGGGATGGGCCCGGACGGCCCCAGCTCCGTGCCCAGGGGCGACACGACGTTCACCCGGTCCCCCACCACCACGCGCAGCGACGCCGCCAGCTCCCGGCCGATGATGATGCCCGGCAGCACCGTGGGCTTCGCGGGCTTGGAGGGCTTGCCGATGATGGGGTCCTCCTCCTCGGCGTCCTTCCGGCCATCCGCGTCCTCCACCGCGCTGCTGGGGAGGATCTTCCCGGGCTGCTCCAGGTGGCCCAGGTCGCCGCCGGGCAGGATGTTCTGCGGCAGGTCCGTCACCGAGCCGACCGTGTTCGGGTCGATGCCCTTGATGATGACGCCGTCGACGTTGCCCTCAGAGGCGATCATCACCTGGTTGATGATGAAGGGCGTCTGGCCCACCACGCCGGGCACGCGCTTCACCTGCTGCATCACCTTGTCGTAGTCCGGCAGGTCGCCTGCGTAGCGCGACACCACCGCGTGCGCGTTGGTGCCCAGGATCTTCTGCTGGAGGTCGGCCTCGAAGCCGCTCATCACGCTGAGCACGATGATGAGCGCCATCACGCCCACGCCCACGCCGCCCACCGACAGGGCGGTCATCATCATGGTGGGCGACTGCTCGTGCAGCTTCATCCGGTGCTGCGCGGACGCGGCGGCGAGCGGATCCGCCAGGCCCAGGGACTTCACGCGCGTGCGCTCCACGGCGGCCTCCGCCCCGCGGATGATGAAGTAGACGATGAGCGGCGGGATGATGCCGAACATCAGCACCGCGAGCGCGCCCAAGAGCAGCGACGGGCGGAACACCGCCACGTGCCGGCGCGCGACGAAGAGCTCGAAGCCCAGCCGCAGATCCACCCGGCCGCTGCCCGCCGCGATGAAGCCCGTGTTGATGCCCAGCACCAACGCCAGCACCAGCGCCGCGAAGACGAGCCAGTACGCCAGCTCCGGCCGGCCGATGAGCCCCGCGACGTACGTCACCTCGCGCAGCCGGTAGCCCAGCGCCAGCTGCAGGGACGGCACGCGCTCCATCAGCGACAGGAGGATGGGCACCGGCAGGCCCAGGTAGAACACGCCGATGGTGGCTTCCGGGAACGACAGCCGCTGCGCCCGGGACGCGCCCACGAAGCCGGACGCGAACGCCACGCCCATGCTCACCATGAACGCGATGGCGAAGGCGATGGTGGGCGGCAGCGAGAGCCCCCCGGCCGCCTCGCGCGCCGCGCCGCCCAGATCCGACGGCACGCCGCTGGAGAGGACGGTCTGGAGGAGCAGCAGCACCAGCTCCGCCAGGAGGATGCCGCCGCCGTAGGCGCCCAGCGTGCTCCAGTAGAAGTCCCGGTAGCGCGCCAGGCGCGGGTACAGGGGCGCGCCCGCGGCGGGGCTCGGCCCCTCACCGGATGCCGGCGCGCGGCGGATGCCGGCGGCGATGAGGCCCCAGCCGGCCAGCCAGACGAGCGTCCCGGCCACCAGCGCCTTGGGGCCGGCCACGGCCGTGGCCTTCTGGGCGCCCAGGGCGAGCGCCCCGGCGTCGAAGGACTGGACGAGCCCGCCCCACCCCACGAAGGAGAGGCCCAGGGCGCCGGCCACCTCGGCCCACGCCTCGGACTCGGAGATGGCCACCCCCAGGAGGATGGCTCCCACGAGTGCCACGAGGGCGCCGGCCCACAGGAGGGGCCAGCGATAGTCGGTCTGCCGTTCGGCGGGGTGCACGAGGCCTCGTGGCTACTTCGCCAGCGGCTTGAGGAGGGGGAAGAGAATCACGTCACGAATGCTGGCGGCGTCCGTGAACAACATGGCGACGCGATCAATCCCGATGCCTTCACCGGCCGTGGGCGGCAGGCCGTGTTCGAGGGCGCGGATGTAGTCCTCGTCGTAGTCCATGGTCTCCTGCTGGCCCCGCTGCTTCGCGTCCAGCTGGGCCTGGAAGCGGCCCTTCTGGTCCAGGGGGTCGTTCAGCTCGGAGAAGGCGTTGGCGATTTCCCGGCCCGCGACGAAGAGCTCGAACCGGTCCGTGACTTCCGGGTTCTGGTCGTTGCGGCGGGCGAGCGGGGAGACGGCGGTGGGATACTGGGTGATGAAGGTGGGATGGATGAGCGTGTGCTCGACGTGGGCCTCGAAGAGGGCGCCCACCAGCTCACCGTGGTGCATGGCGTCCACCGCGCGGCGCTCCGCCTCCGAGTGGACCGTCTTGAGCAATTCGTGACGCAGGCGGTCCACGTCCACCATGTCCTTGTCGGACAGGCCGGGGACGGCTTCGCGGATGGCCTCCGGCATGGGGATGCGCTTCCAGCCCTTGCCGAAGTCCACCGTGTGCTCGCCGTACTTCACCTTGGAGTCGCCGGTGACGTGGCGGGAGGCCTCCGTGAGCATCTCCTCCGTGAGGTCCATCAGGTCCTCGTACGTGGCGTACGCCTGATAGAACTCCAGCATCGTGAACTCCGGGTTGTGCCGGGTGCTGATGCCCTCGTTGCGGAAGTTGCGGTTGATTTCGTAGACGCGATCCATGCCGCCCACCACGAGCCGCTTCAGATAGAGCTCGGGCGCGATGCGCATGTAGAGGTCGATGTCGTACGTGTTGTGGTGCGTGATGAACGGCCGCGCCGCCGCGCCCGTCACCAGCGGGTGCATCATCGGGGTCTCGACCTCGACGAAGTCCCGCCCGTCGAGGAAGCTCCGGATGAACTTCACCAGCTTGCTGCGCTTGAGGAAGACCTGCTTCACGTCCGGGTTGGAGACGAGATCCAGGTAGCGCTGGCGGTAGCGGACCTCCACGTCCGTGAGGCCGTGCCACTTCTCCGGCAGGGGGCGCAGGGACTTGGTGAGGGGCACGAACTTCGTGGCGGACAGGGACAGCTCGCCCGTCTTGCTGCGGAAGACGGGGCCCTGCACCGCGACGAAGTCGCCCAGGTCGCACTGCTTGAAGACCTCGTAGAGGTCCCCGAGCGCGTCCTTCTTCACGTGCGCCTGGATTTCCCCGGAGCGGTCGCGCAGCTTGATGAAGGCGGCCTTGCCGAACGAGCGCATGGCCACGATGCGGCCGGCGACGTCGTAGGCGGGCGCGTCCTTCTCCAGGTCCTCCATGGAGTGGTCGGCGTGCGCGGCCAGGATGTCCGCGGCCCGGTGCTTCGGGGCGTAGCCGTTGCCGTAGGGGTTGAAGCCGGCCTCGCGCCACTTCTGGGCCTTGTCCAACCGCTGCTGGTAGATCTCCTGCTCCTTGGAGCCGGAGTCCACCGCTTCGCCGCTCTTCTCACCTGGGGGGGTCTTGTTCTCGGGGTCGGCCATGACGCGCTCGTATGAAAGGCGCGGCACCGTAGCCAAGCCTCCCCCGGTACGCAACGCATCCCAGGGGGTGGCGGCCCCGGAAATGACCGTCAGGAAGACATCAAGAGAAATGCGCCCACCGCCGCGGCCAGGAGCAGCGGGATGAGGATCTCCACCGGGAAGCGGTGCTGGGCATGCGCCAGGTGCAGGCCTTTCAGGCCGAAGCGGCGCTGGCGGCGCACGCGGGCGGCCACGAGCGACGCGAGCGCGGGCGGGGCCTTCTCCCGCTCCACCGTGCGCACGCGCTCCACCGTGCGGGCGTACCGGTCCCACCCCTGGCGGCACTCCTCACAGCCGTCCAGGTGGCTGCGCACCGCCTGCTCCTGGGGGGCGGCCAGCTGTTCATCGGCGAGCGCTAGAAACAGCGCCCTCGCCTCGCGGTGATCCAATCGCGGTTCCACGTCCGTTGACCTCCACCCGCCGCCGCTCATGGTTCGAAGCGCCCCAGCAGGTTCGCCAGCTTCTCGCGTGCCCGGTGGAGCCGGCTCTTCACGGTCCCCTCGGGCAGCTCGGTGATGTCGACAATCTCGTCGTAGCTCAGGCCCTCGATGTCACGCAGCGCCACCAGCATGCGCGCATCGGGGTCCAGTTGGGAAATGGCCCGCTGCACCCGGGCCCGCTCACGCGCCGCGTCCAGGGCGGCGTCCGGCTGCGGTGGGGCTCCCCCACCCTCGGCGATGGCGGCGGCGCTCACCTCGTCGAAGACGTCCGAGCGCCCCCGCCCCCGGCGCTGGAGGTACTTCAGCCGGTTGAGGCAGTGGTTCTTGGAGATGCGGAACAGCCACGTGGACAGGCGCGCGTCCTCGCGGAAGCGGCGGACGTTCTGGTGCACGCTGACGAAGATCTCCTGCACCAGGTCGTGGGCCTCCTCGCGGTCGCCCAGCATGCGGAAGCAGAAGTCGTAGAGGCGGTCCTGGTGCTGGAGCACCAGGGACTCGAAGGCCTCCGGGTCGCCGCGCCGCAGCCGGACGAGCAGCGCCTGCTCCTCGCGGCGCGGGTCGGCCAGGGCCTCGGAGGCCAGGGCCTGCTGTCCGACGTCGAGCACTCCGCCCGGTGACACCCGCGCCTCCTGTGTGTACGGCCCACTCCATCCTACCGCACCACCCTGCCCCGCCCCCTGACACCCGCCCCGGGAAAAAGGTTCCCGGGCAAGGAAAAACCCCTCCCGGACCTGTAGGCCCGGGAGGGGTGGGATGCGTCCGGACAGGACCGGCGGCGGTTAGTCCGCGGCGGCGTTGCGGTTGGGGTTCTTCACGCCCAACAGCTGCGCGGTGACGAACTCGTCCAGGTCGCCGTCCAGCACCTTGTCCACGTTGCCCGTCTCCACGCCGGTGCGCAGGTCCTTGACCATGCGGTACGGCGCCAGCACGTAGCTGCGGATCTGCGAGCCGAAGGAGATGTCCTTCTTGGCCGCCTCCGCCGCGTCGCGCTCGGCGTCGCGCTTCTTCATCTCCAGCTCGTACAGCCGGCCGCGCAAGATCTGGAAGGCCATGTCCTTGTTGGCCGACTGCGAGCGCTCCGTCTGGCAGGTGATCATGATGCCCGTGGGCAGGTGCCGCAGCTGCGCCGTGGACGACGTCTTGTTGACCTTCTGGCCACCCGCGCCACTGCCGCGGATGAACTTCAACTCGTAGTCCTTCTCCGGCAGGTCAATCTGGATGCTGTCGTCGACCTCCGGGTAGACGTCCACGGAGGCGAAGGCCGTCTGCCGGCGCGCGTTGGCGTCGAAGGGGCTGATGCGCACGAGCCGGTGCACGCCCACTTCCGCCTTGAGGTAGCCGTAGGCGTTCTCGCCCTCGATGCGCAGCGAGACGTTCTTGAAGCCCGCCTCTTCGCCCGGCAACGCGTCGCTGATCTCGACCTTCCAGCCCTTCGTCTCACCGTAGCGCGTGTACATGCGCAGGAGCATGGCGGCCCAGTCCATGGAGTCCGTGCCGCCCGCGCCCGGGTTGATGTCCATGAAGCAGTTGCTGCGGTCCTGCGGGCCGGAGAGCATCCGCGCCAGCTCCAGCTTGGCGACCTCGCCCTCCAGCGACGCGAGCGTGCCTTCCGCCTCCTGCGCGCTCGCCTCGTCGTTCATCTCCGCCGCCAGCTCCAGCAGCGTCTGCGCGTCGTCCAGCCCGCGCAGCGTCTTGTCGAAGGCGCCCACGCTGGCCTCCAACGTGGACTTCTCCTTCAACAGGCCCTGGGCCTTGGTGTTGTCGTTCCAGAAGTCGGGCTGCGTGGAGTCACGCTCGATCAGCGCAATGCGGGACCGCTTGCGGTCGAGGTCAAAGATGCCCCCGGAGCGCGTTGAGGCGCTCCTTCAGGGCGTGGATCTTCTCCATCGAGTCGTTCGCCATGGTGTTCGTCGTCTCCTTCGTTGCGAAACAGTTGGGAAAGCCGGGGTGTTTCAGGAGGCCTTGAGCGAGGTCACCCGCGCATCCTGACGGGGCGGCGTGCGCGCCGTTCCTGGCACGAGCGCCCGGAGCCGGTCCAGCCAGAACGCGCCGGCCATGCCCAGGGAGATGGGCAGGATGAGCGCGATGGCGCGCCAGTTGTCCTGGTCGAACCAGGGCAATATCTTGACGACCAGCCCCAGCGCGCCCGTCACCGCGAGCAGGCCCCACACCCACCTGAGCCGCGCCCGAGCCTTCGCGCTGTTCCAGGTGAGGCGCAGGCCGTACGGCACGGCCAGCAGCGTCAGCGGGTTCGCGAGGAAGAGGTTCTCGTTGTGGTGCGTGACGACGTGGTTCGTGCCCACCCACATCACCACGAGCGCCAGCCCGGGGATGCCCAGCACCAGCCCCACCACCACGTTCTCCAGGCCCAGGAGGATGCGCGCGGCGCGGCTGCCCTTCTTCTCCCAAGCGGCCAGGCCCAGCGCGGCGCCGCCCAGGAGCACGCCCAGCGCGAGGATGTACGGGCCGAAGGCGGGGGGCTGCGCGGGAGGCCGGGGGCGCGTGGGCGACGCGTAGAAGTTCCACTGCTTCTCCACCAGCGACACCGGCTGCCCGTCCGGGCCCGGCACCTTCAGCTCCGCCACCTGCTGCTCCAGCTCGTCCGGGAGGAAGGCCTCCTCGCGGCGGGTGATGGGCTTGTCGATGGAGTCATTCATCATGAAGTCGAGCAGGAAGCTCACGGGCGGGCTCACCGCCGTGTAGCGCCGCGTGTGCTCGCGCAGCGTCATGCGGGCCGGGGCCTTCTCCGCTTCGGACAGCCGGCCGCCCACGGCCACGTCGATCATGTCGCGCAGGCGCGTCACGCAGTTGTCGCTGTAGTGCTCGTAGAGGTAGTCGCGGTTCTCCGGCAGCACGTTGTCCGCCAGCTTCTTCGCCACCGTCACGCGCTGCTCCGGCGTGAGGTTGAGCTCCTGCACGCGCACGTCGCGCCCCAGCGACTTGTAGAGGCGGAAGGTGCCGTTGACGCTCGACTCACCGACCCAGAACTCCAGGCGGCCCTTGGCGAAGTGGACCACCGTCTGGTCGTCGAACGAGTACATCCCGTAGTTGTAGAGCCGCTGCATGCCGCGGGCGCGGTCCTCCACCACCAGCGAGCCGTGGCCCCACCACGAGAAGACGTCGTCGCCGGGGCTGAAGGTCACCAGCCAGATGGACAGGTCCTCGCCCCGGCTCTCGCCCGTGCCCCATGGCGGCACCGACGCGGCGCGCGCGGAGGACGCGGACAGCAGGAGACCCAACAGGCTTGCGACGATGAGAGACGACAGGCGGGGCATCGTTCCATCCAACACGAGGCACGGGGGGCCGCAAGCCCCCCGGCGGGGATTTCAGATGAGCTTCGCGCGGCGCTCGCGCGAGTCGATGGTCAGCGAGTCCGCCACCATGCCCCGCTCACCCAGGAGCTGCTCCTCCAGGGCCGCCATGCGCTTCGCGTCGCGAGGCTTCTCATGGTCATGCCCCAAGAGGTGCAGGAGGCCATGCGCCAGGTAGCGGCCCATCTCCGACTCCAGCGTGCGGCCGTACTCCTTCGCCTGCCGCTTCGCCGTATCCAGGGAGATGACCACGTCGCCCAGCGGGCGAGGGCCCGGGGTGCCCTTGGGCAGGTCCCCCGCGGGGAAGGACAGCACGTCCGTGGCCTTGTCCTTCTGCCTCCACGTGCGGTTGAGCCGGCGGATGGCCCGGTCCCCCACGAGCGACAGCGACAGCTCGCAGCCCGTGAGCCCCAGGCGCTTCAAGTAGTCGCGGGCCCAGGTGGTGAGCAGGCGCTCGTAGTCCGCGCCCTGCCCGTGCGCCACCTGCACCGTCACCAGGTTGTCCGCGGCCTTCGCCTTGGGCGCCGGCTTTTCAATGTGCGCCAGCTCCACGCGGAACGCCGGGGCGCAGATGGACCAGTAGTCACACGCGCCCTGCGAGTCGTTGCGGTACACCACGCGCTTGCCGCGCGGCACCAGGCCCACCTCGCCCGCGCCAATGCGCTCGCGCTTGCCGTCCACCACCAGGGTGAGCTCGCCCGTGAGGACGAGCACCACCTCGTCGAACTCCGGCGTCTGCGCGGGTTCGCTCCAGCCCGGCGGCGCCCGCATGCGCGCCACGGAGGCGGACTCCGTCTGCGTGCTGGCCACGCCGACGAACTCCTCGATGCGCTTGCCGTCGTCGCGCGGAATCACCTTGCCCTTGCGCAGCTTCACGCCCTCCACCTTGCGGCTCATGACATGCCCGCCGTTCGCACCTTCGGGTCCTTCGCTTCCGTCTTGGCGGGCGCGGGCGCCATCATCAGCGGCGCGCCTCCGCCCTTGCCCCCACCCATGGCGCCCGCCGGGTAGACGGGGCGCGTGTGGTAGATGCCCTCCAGCGTGTGCAGGAAGGACTGGGCGATGAGGTTCAGGTCCTTGAGCGTCAGGTCGCACTCGTCGAGCTGGCCCTCGGAGAAGATGATGTTGATGATCTTCTGCACCTGCGCCTGGAGCTTCGCGCTGGTGGGGTCCGGCATGGAGCGCGTGGAGGCCTCCACCGCGTCGGCGATCATCACCAGCGCCGCCTCGCGGAACTGCGGCTTGGGGCCCGGGTAGCGGTAGATGCTCTCGTCGATGGGGGGCGCGCCTTCCTTGCCCTCCTGCTCCTTCAAGGCCTTGTGGAAGAAGAAGCCCACCGTGCGCGTGCCGTGGTGCTGGGGAATCGCGTCCGCCACCAGCTTGGGCAGGCGGTACTGCCGCGCCATCTCCAGGCCTTCCGTCACGTGGCGCTTGATGATGACCGCGCTCATCGCGGGCGCCAGGCCGTCATGCCGGTTCTCCCCCTTCTGGTTCTCCCCGAAGTAGAGCGGGTTCCGGCCCTTTCCGATGTCGTGGTAGTACGCGCACGAGCGCGCCAGCAGCGGGTTCGCGCCAATCGTCTCCGCCGCGTTCTCCACCAGCGTGCCGATGATGATGGAGTGGTGGTACGTGCCGGGCGCCTGGACGATGAGCTCCTTGAGCGCCGGGTGGTTCAGGTTCGCCAGCTCCAGGAGCTTGATGTCCGACGCGTAGCCGAACGTGGCCTCGATGAGCGGCGTCAGCGCCATCACCATGACGGGCACGGCGAGCGCGGAGCCGAAGAACGCGCACACCGCGGTGATGACCGTGTCCCCGGCCAGGCCCTTGCCCTCCACGAGGAACAGGAAGAGCACCGCGATGAGGTTGGCCACGCCGGTGACGAGGCCCGCGCGGAAGATGCCCACGCGGTCCTTCGCCTTGACGATGCGGTCCGCCGCCACCAGCGAGCCCACCAGCGTGTAGATGCCGAACGCCAGCGAGTTGCCCAGCATCACGCCGACGAGGCACGCGAACACCATGGCGAAGAACAGCGCCAGCTCCTGCGCCAGGATGAAGCGCACCAGCATGGCGCCCGCCGCCACCGGGAAGGCGTAATAGAACGCTTCGATGGGCAGCGCCGTGTAGCGGTCCTGCACCGCGTCCGCGATGGACACCCAGACCTGGAGCAGGCCCAGCAGGCCCACCAGCAGCAGGCCCAAGAGCACGCCGTCCTTGCGCGTGGGGCGGAAGCGGCGGAAGGCCGCGCGGCAGAAGCCGTAGAAGGCCACCACCAGCAGGGCCACCAGGCCCGTGCCGCCCACCTGCAACTGGAGCAGGTCCAGGCGGTCCGTCTGCGCGCGCATCCCGCGCAGCATGACGAGGTGTGTTTCGTTGACGAGCTCGCCGTCGCCGATGACGCGCTGGCCCTTCTTGATGGCGATGACGGCGTCCTTCACCGCGTCGCCCGCGAGCCGGCGGCGCAGGTCCGTCTCCGCGATGTTGATGGTCAGGCTGGGGCGCACGAGCCGCTTGGCGAGTCTCAGCACCGCGCGGCGCTGCACCGCCGGGGCCTCCGGGATCACGTTGCCGGGCACGGAGGCGAACCGGTCCTGCTCCTGGTGCGCCTCGCGCATGTCCACCACCTGGGCGGCGCCCGCGGGCAGCGTCTCCTCGTTCTTGTGCTGGACGTCGCGCACGGTGAGTCCCTGGGGCGCTTCGCGCACCAGCTCATCCCGCGAGCCGGCCACGTACACCTGGCTGCCGTCCGCGCGGTAGGCCCGGTCCAGCAGCACCAGGGTGGCGGTCTCCGACTCCTCCGAGAAGCCGTTGGCGACGAGCGCCTGGAAGTCCTCGGACTCCAGCCCCGCGTCCCGCTGGCCGAAGAGCTGCTCCTGGAACCGGGCCTGCATCTCCTCGCGGTCGCGGCGCTGGCGCTCCAGGGCCTCCGGGGCGAGCGGCACGGGGCGGCGGCGCTTGGACTGGCCCTCCTCCGGAGGGGTCTCCTCGGCGCGGGCGTCCTTCTCCTCCTCCAGGTGCTCGCGCGCGGAGGCGAAGGCCGCGCGCACGGACGCGCGCAGGTTGCCCACCACCGCCGGGTTGAGATCGTACACCGGGCGCACGGCGCTCCGGGCCTCGCGGCGGCGCTGCTCCGTCATCGACTGGTGGACGATGTCGTAGTCGCGCGCGGCCTTGAAGCCCGCGGGCGAGTTGGCCCGGAAGGGCTTGCCCAGGTTCTCCGTGGTGAGCGCCGGAATCTGCTGGCTGTAGAGGCCCGGGGAGATGACGAAGCCCGCCCCCACAGAGACGACAAGCAACAGCAGGGCCTGCACGATGCGCCGACCCCACTCCCCACGCCGCCCGAGCCCCAGGCGGACCGCGAGCGCGTCCAGCGGACTGGGCCCGGGGGTTGGTGATTCAGGATCGGCCATGGGGGAACTCCTCACCCTGCGAAGACGTCAGGCTCCCTAGAAGGAAGCAGCGACGGGGAAAATTCGTGAGGGTGGGACAGCCGCCGCCTGGACGCCAGTTCGCTCTGCGAAATTTGCGGGTAAGCCAACAGGCAGCAGTGTAGGCCCCCCAGCGACTCCACCCCGTCCCGGCGCAAGGCTGGGAGCGGGGGTGGCGGGTGCGGCGTCACGACTTCAGGACTCCGCGCCTTGCGCCGGAGGGGCGGCGGCCGGGGCCTCCTTCTGGGCGGCCTCGGAGCGCTCGTAGGCGCGGATGACCTCCTGCACCAGGGGGTGGCGCACGACGTCCACGTCGGAGAACTCCGAGAAGTGGATGCCTTCAATGTTCCGCAGCACGGAGCGCGCGTGGTTCAGGCCGGACAACTTGCCCGTAGGCAGGTCCACCTGCGTCACGTCGCCGGTGATGACCGCCTTGCTGTTGTAGCCCAGGCGGGTGAGGAACATCTTCATCTGCTCCACGGTGGTGTTCTGCGCCTCGTCGAGGATGACGAAGGCGTCGTTGAGGGTGCGGCCGCGCATGAACGCGAGCGGCGCGACCTCCACGACGCCCTGCTCCACCAGATGCTGGGCGCGCTCCACGGCCATCATGTCGTGCAGTGCGTCGTAGAGCGGGCGCAGGTACGGGTTCACCTTCTCCGCCAGGTCGCCGGGGAGGAAGCCGAGCTTCTCACCGGCCTCCACTGCGGGGCGCGCCAGGATGATGCGCTTGACCTTGCGCTCCTGGAGGAAGGCGACCGCCATGGCCATGGCGAGGTACGTCTTGCCGGTGCCGGCGGGGCCCACGCCGAAGACGATGTCGTGGGCGCGGATGGCGTCCACATAGCGCTTCTGCGCGATGCTCTTGGGGGCGATCTGCCGGTTGCCGGAGCTCTTGAGGACGGTGCCGAGCATGACCTCCTGCAGCGACTCCGTGCCGCGGCCCAGGACCTTGATGGCCTGCTCCACGTCCTCGCGGTAGACGGGGCGTCCGGCGCGGATCATCTCCTCCAGGTTCTCCACCAGACGCACGGCGAAGGCGACCGCGTCCGCGGGCCCCGACAGGAGCAGCTCCGTACCGCGCTGCCCCACCCGGACCCCCAGGCGCCGCTCCATCAGCTTGAGGTTTTCGTTCTGGTTTCCGCAAAGGGCCTGGGTCGTCTCGTTGTCACGGACGTCCACCTTGGCGGAGGTGGGAGTGGTTTCAGCGCGAGCTGCGGGCACTTCCAGCGTGGCGGGATTTCGCAATGCGCGTCATTCCTCGTTCAGTGATCGCTCGCCCTCAATTTAACGCCGCCCCTCCCCCCACGCCCGCCATCTCTCGACGGCGAGCCTGCCCGCGGGCTAGCGCACGGGCGGTAGGAGGATGAACTGCCGGGCGTCCGTGCGGCGGTAATAGTACTCCTCCCGCCACGGGTAGCGCAGTTCCTCCGGACTCAACAATCCGGCATCCACCAAAGCATCCAGCCGCTCCGGGAGGGTCCCCTTCTCCAGCTGGAACACCTCCAGCGCGGCCTCGATGCGGACGCGTTGGGCGTGGGCAATCTGACGCTGGGCGGCGGGATCCCCCAGCCGGGAGGCGCCGGGCTCGTGCCCCTGTCGCCCGACCCAGCGGGACGCGATGAAGGCCAGGCCCGCGATGACCGCCATGGTCACCGCGACGCGGCCCAGGAGGCCGGCGACCCGGGCGACGAGGCGGGTGTCCTCCGGCACGGGCGCGCGGCCTTCCGCGTCGATGGCGCGCACGTAGTCGCCCTTGACCAGGTTGTAGAGCGCCTTGCAGGTCTCGAACTCGCCCAGGCCGCAGAGGTCCACCATGCGGCGCAGGTCGCGCCCCACGGCGATCTCCTCATAGACGTGGCGCTCCGACGGACCGATGACGCCCAGCTCCCCGCCCTCGTCGGCGTGGGCGCGGGGCGGCGGGAGCGCTTTGACGCGCTCGAAGGTCATGTCGTCGCGGTGGATGCGCTTCCGGATGACGGGCCACTCGTCCACCATCCGGAAGCCCTCCATCAGCACCGTCTCCGCGCGCAGCGGGGTGATGCCTTCGGGGCCGGGCTCCACGGGCTCCTGGATGAACTCGTAGGTGCCCGCCTTCCAGGTGAAGAGGCGGTAGAGCGTCTCCGTCACCTGGAGCTGGGCCATCTGCTGGAAGCGCTCCGCGGTGAGGGCGTGGCTCTGCACCAGCACGTCGCCCAGACGCTTGAGGGTGCGCTTCTGGACCTCCAGCGCGGCCTCCAGCTGGGTCTCCGTGATGATCTCAGCGCGCACCAGCATGGCGCCGATGAGCTCCTTGCGCTTCCGGGTGAGGCTTTCGGCCTTGATGATGTGGCCGTCCTGGAAGCCGACGCGCACCTCCTGGTCCTTGTTGCGCAGGTGGAGCGTGCCCGTCTTCTGCTGCTGGCCAATCAGCTGCAGGATGTCACCGATGCCGAAGTCCTTGAGGGTTCCCTTGAGGGCCATGGCTCAGGCCTCCCCCCGCTGGTGGCGGCGCAGGCCGCGCAGGGTCAGCAGGTAGACGAAGAAGAGGACCGTGCCCGCGGGCACGAGCTTGAGGTACAGCGGCGCGTCGCCGTAAGGCGTGCGGACGAGGCCCCGGTGGAGCACCAGCGCGGCCACGGCGAAGCTGAACAGGAAGGCGTAGAGGGCGCCCCGCACCGGCAGGCCCGTGCCCACGTGGCCCGCGCCGGACACCAGGCTGCCCAGCGCGTACGTCACGCGCTTCGTCCAGGCCTGGTGACGGTCCACCTCGCCCTGCTTGCGCGAGCGGAACTCCTTGGGCACCTGGCTCTTGCGCGCGTAGACGTGGACGCACTGGCCGCACATCGCGCCGCCCACGGACAGGTCCTTGTCGCAGCGGAGGCAGACGGCGTTGCCGCACCGCTCACAGCCGCGCGACGCCTTCATGCGCCGGGAGGCTTCTCCGAAGACGGCGACGAGGGCCGCGAGCGCCGCGCTCAGTCCCCAGCCCACCGGGCCGGCCGGCAGGACGGGTGACAGCCACCGTCCCACCTGGCCCTCCACGCGGGCGCCCTCCTGGGTGCCGTCCGCCAGGCCCATCCAGTCGCGCTCCGGCACCGTCGGGGCCAGCAGCAGGAGGTTGAGCAGGGGGCGGTCCTCCGGCGGCGGATCCCTGCGCAGGAGCGAGCTGTCCAGGGCCTGCGCCTGGGCGATGGCGGAGGTGGAGCGGTCCAGCTCCTTGCCCAGCTGATCATCCGGCAGGAGCCGGGCCCGGCGCCGGTACACCTGCCCCAGGTTGTAGTGCGGCGCCGCCATGGAGGGATCCGCCTGGGACGCCTGCGTGTAGAGGAGCACCGCGCCGTCCACGTCGCCCAGGCCCAGCAGCGCGTTGCCAAAGCGCGTGAGCATCCGCGCGTCGCCTGACTTGAGGGCGGAGGCGGCCTTGAAGTCAGCCCGAGCCTCCTCCAGCAAACCCCGGCGCGCTTCATACCAGGCGAGCGCGCCCAGCTCCTGGAAGCGGGCGGTGCGCGCCTCCGCGCGGGCACGCACACGCGCCGCCGCGCCCTCCGCGGACAGGCCGCCGCGCTCCAGGAGGTAGACGTCCTCCGCGGGCGTGCCGGCGAACACGGTGAAGCGCGTCAGCGTCCCCGCGGCGAGCGGCATCACGCCCAGGCCCATCAGCAGGACCGCGGCCACCCAGCGCTCGGCGCGGCCCACGTACAGCGCGACCGAGGCGAAGAGCAGGAGCAGCACCGGCAGCAGGCCCGCGCCCAGCACCGCGGGCAGCGCCAGGAGCATCAGGCCCAGGAGCCCGGACTGCCAGCGCGTCACCGCCCGGGGGAACAGGTGGTGGAAGTCATGCAGCGCGTAGCGGATCCGCCGCAGGAAGAGCACCGCGACCACCGCCACCGCCGTGGCCGCCCACGCCGCGAGCACCAGCGCGCCCAGGTCCGTGAGCGCGGGCCGGCGGTAGCGGGCGTCCGCGAGCAGCGTCACGAGGGCGGTCTTCCACTCGCCCAGCCCGCGCGTCACGTTCAGCGGATCCGCCACCACGTAGGTCTCCGCCCGGGCGAAGCGCGCGGCGGGCAGCCCGGGCGACAGGGCCACGGCCACGTCCAGGAGCGCGAGCGCGCCCTTCAGGTCCCCGGCGCGGCGGCGGACCCCGGCCTCGCGCACGAAGCCCATGCTCAGGGGTTCCAGGTCGGAGGCGAGCACCTCCTCGCGCAGCGTGAGCAGCTCCTTCTGGGCGGCTTCCGCCGCGGCCAGGTCGTTGCGGGAGCGGGCCGCCTTCCACTTCTCCCAGACGGCCAGCAGCTCCGCGTCCGTCACCTTCGGCGCCATCACCGGGGTGACGGCGCCGAAGG
>NZ_RAWC01000062.1:0-41419 GCF_003611685.1 Corallococcus sp. CA049B
CTTCCTGGCGGTGGACGTGGATCCGTCGGCGGGGGTGCGAGAGGTGGGGCTGGTGCGGGTGGATTGATCAGGGCTGACTTTCCGGCCGGTTAGAAGACCCCCTTGAAAGGACACTGAACATCTGGGCAGATAGGCGCCGTCCAACGACGCCTTGTGAGGAGGCCTGTCCATGTTCGAAACCCCCGAGAACGATTCCATCTCCCCCGCGCTGCGCGCGCTGCTCGAGCTGTTCGCCACGGACCTGGCGGACGTGAAGTTCCCGGACGTGGACACGGCGGTGCTGGGCGAGTCCGCGGCGCACGTGCGTGAGAAGGCGGAGGCGGTGGCCCGCGCGCAGGCGGCGCTGGACGCGGCGAGGCAGGAGCTGAACGAGAGCCAGGAGTCGCTGCTCCAGAAGGGCCAGCGCGCGCTGGCGTACGCGAGGGTGTTCGCGGAGGACGACGCGGAGCTGGGAGCGAAGCTGGAGGCCATCCACCTGCCGCGTCCGGTGCGCAAGGGCGGCCAGGCCCAGGCGGAGCCGGTGGGCGCGGCGACGGGCAACGACGACAACGCCCCGCGCCGCCGCGGCCGTCCCCCCAAGCTGCGCCCGGTGGCCAACCTCTTCACGGACGGCGGCGGTCCGGACTCCGCGCAGGACGACGCCCCGGCGAGCCTCCAGTCGTAGTTGGTTCCCTGGCCTCCGGCCCGGCGCTCCTGCGAGGGAGTGTCGGGCCGTGTTGTTTTCGGCGGGGTGCGGAACTGGGGCCGAGCCTCGAAGTTGAAGTAAGGAGGCAGGCATGATGCCGAAGGCGGAGGCCCAGGATGCTTGAGCGGTTGGAGATGGAGGGCGTGGGCCCCAGTCCGCGCCTCGCGTTCGAGTTCGCTCCGCGCCTCAACTTGCTGACTGGTGACAACGGTCTGGGCAAGACGTTCGTGCTGGAGTTGGCGTGGTGGGCTCTAACTCGGAACTGGGATGCCGTACCTGCTTTGCTGCGGTCGGAGCGGAGTGGCTCACCGGGAGTTACAGCCGTTCTTGGTGGACCCGATGGTCCTATTGACCTTGGTCCTAGGCTGGGACCCCTGCCTCAAGGTTTTCCAGGTGCCACTCCCGGCAATGCGTTGACTCTCTATGCACGGGTCGATGGCAGTTTCTCGCTGTGGGATCGGCTTCGAAACAGACAGTGGCTGCCAATGGCAACTACCCCGTGGCTGACTGCTTACGACTTTACGCCTGAAGAGCTTTGGAACCGCTTGGAGAAGGACGGACGGACTATTTGCAATGGTCTGATCCAGGATTGGGTTGCATGGCAGATCAGGGGCTCGGAACCCTTTCACAGGTTGAAAAAAGTCCTGGCTGCGCTTTCCCCAGGAGCGCATGAGCCCTTGATTCCGGGGGACCCCACGCGCATCGGTATTGATGACGTTAGGGACATTCCCACCCTTCAAATGCCCTACGGAGTTGTGCCGCTCACGCACGCCTCCGCAGCGGTAAAGCGCATTGTCGGACTCGCGTATCTGCTCGTCTGGGCCTGGGAAGAGCACGTCCGCGCAGCGGAGTTCCGCAAGGAACCCGTGACGGACAGCATCGTGCTGCTCGTCGACGAGTTGGAATCCCATCTCCATCCGCGCTGGCAGCGGCTCATCCTTCCCTCGCTGCTCGAAGTCGTCCGTGCACTTCGTGAGGACGTGAAGGTCCAGGTGATTGCCGTGACGCATTCACCCCTGGTTCTGGCCTCCGCCGAACCCCTGTTCGATGAAGCGCAGGACGCGCTCTTCATGTTCGACCTAGTGGGCCAGGAAGTGCAGGCCACCAAGGCGGAGTGGCGCCCACGCGGAGACGCCAACGCGTGGCTCACCTCCGAAGTCTTCGATTTGAAGGAACCCCGCTCCGTGGAGGCCGAGCAGGCCATCACGGCGGCGAAGGCCGCGCTCAAGGACCCGAACCTCCCCATCGAAGAGGTCCGCCGCATCCACAACGCGCTCTACCGGGTGCTCCGCGACACGGACCCCTTCTGGCCACGGTGGCTTGCGCGCGCGGAGGCCGCGGGCATCGACCCATGATCCACGTCGCTCCGCAGCCAGAGCCCGCGGACTTCGATGCC
The DNA here is from genome assembly GCF_003611685.1 of Corallococcus sp. CA049B. Taxonomy (NCBI): domain Bacteria; kingdom Pseudomonadati; phylum Myxococcota; class Myxococcia; order Myxococcales; family Myxococcaceae; genus Corallococcus; species Corallococcus sp. CA049B. The sequence continues at coordinate 2,082 of NZ_RAWC01000062.1, forward strand.
CGGGTTCGACAGAAGGGACAGGAAGACCTCCAGGGCACGGACGAGCTGCGTCCCCACTGGCGGGACTGCATCCCCCAGCTCTGGCAGGCGTACCGGGGCATCTGCGCCTACTCCTGTCTCCACATTCCGCGTGGGACGGGAGCCATGTCTGTCGACCACCTGCTGCCCAAGTCGAAGCAGCGTGCGCTGGCCTACGAGTGGAGCAACTACCGGCTCGCATGCAGCCGGATGAACGCGCGCAAGAACGCCTTCGAGGACGTGCTCGACCCGTTCGAAGTGCAGGACGGCTGGTTCGCGCTCGACCTGTCCACGTTGCAGGTCACTCCCTGCGCGGGGTTGCCGGCGACGGTCCAGCAGCGCGTCCAGGACACCATCGATCGCCTCGACCTCAACGACGATGAGTTCATCACCGCGAGGACGGCGTACTACGACAGCTATCGGGACGGGGACCTGACCTTCCGGCACCTGCGGAAGCACTTCCCCTTCCTTGCCATGGAGCTCCTCCGCCAGGGACTGGTCCAGCCGTAAAGAAGAAGACCGCGTGCCCCCGGACGGCGTCGCCGGGAGCACGCGGTCATGTGTTCACCGAAGGGCTAGTTCTTCGGGAACGCGGTCCAGCCGGCCAGCCAGTTGGTGGCGCCCACCGCGCCGACGAAGCGCGCGCTGGTGTCGAAGCCCGCGCCCGGCGTGGCCGCGTTGTCCGGGTTCAGCGCCGGGGAGCCCGCCGCCGGGGTGAAGTCCGGGGCGTCCAGGTTCGTCGCCGCCGTCAACTGCGCGTCCAGGACCTTGTTGTTCAGGCCCGTGGCCAGCACCTTCTCCGCCTCCGCGAACTTGCTCACGTCCGGATCCGTCACGTTGCCCGCAGCGTCCTTCTTCGGGTTCGGCGCGTTCGGGATGGAGACGGAGTCACCCTTGTTGTTCCAGAAGAGCGCGTTCTGGATGGAGAGCTCCGGGGTGGCCGCGTTCCACAGGGCCGCGGAGGCCGTGCCGTCCACGTCGACCGCCTTGTCCGCGAAGTTCGCCACGATGACGTTGCGCAAGAGGCCGCCCGCGCCCGTGTTGAACACCAGGCCCTCCTGCGCCGGGGCCGTGCCGGGCGCGCGGCCGGAGCCGATGAACGTCGCGTTCCAGATCTCCGGCACCGAGTGCGGCTGCGCGACGTTGTCGTTCTTGTTGCCGGACGCCTCGATGGCGCGGTTGCCCACGACGGCGTTCTGCTGCACCACCAGGAACTGCACCTTGCCGCGCCAGCCCAGGTCGTAGTCCAGGCCGTCGTCGTCCGGCTGGCTGATGACGATGTGCTTCAGGCCCGCCGTGCCGCCGAACATCTCCACGCCGTCGTCCGCGCCCTTGTGCACCTGCACGTAGTCGATGTCCGTCGCGGTGCCGCACGCGCCCGTCGTCAGGCCGTTGAGCTCGTTGTCCTCGGCCAGCTCGTAGCCCGCGAACTCGATGCGCGCGTACTTCAGCTTCCCGCAGTCGTGCGCGTCGTCGGAGTTGGCGCCGCCGCCGTACTTCGTGCGCGTGTCACCGCTGGTGGCGAAGAAGCCCTCGATGGTGTTCTCACCGCCGGCCACGTTGATGCTCGCCTTGCCCAGCAGCACCACGCCGCCCCAGTCACCGGCCGCGCGCGTGCCCGCGGGCTGCGCGCTGGTGAAGACGATGGGCTTCTCCGCCGTGCCCACCGCGTTCAGCTTCGCTTCACGGGTGATGACCAACGCGCTGCCCGTCTCGCCCAGGATGGTGACGCCCGGCTCGATGGTGAGCGTGCCGCTCTCCACGAACACGTAGTCCTTCAGGGTGTACGTCGTGCCGGCCTTCCAGGTCGTGTCGCCCTGGATGCTGCCGGACACGTCCTGCTCGGTGGCCTGCGGATCACCGCCGTCCGGGGTCTTGTTGGGCTCGTCGTCGCCGCAGCCGGAGAGCAGCGCGAGGCTGGAGAGAGTGAGGACGGAGGCAAAGAGGCTCTTCATGTCGGTGCGTCCTTTCAGGGGAATGGGAGGAGCTACAGGGCCCAGCCGAGCGACGCGGTGAACGCCACGCCGGGCTTGTACGTCTGCACCGTCACGTCTCCCTGGCGCAGGGTGACGGACGCGTTGAGGAGGTTCGCGGCGGTCAGCTTCAGCTGCGTCGCGCCGAGCTTCTGGGTGAGGCTGATGTCCACGCGGTGGAAGGGCCGCTCGTACACGTCCGGCAGGCCCTGCACGCCGACCTCGCTGATGCGCTGGCCGTACACGTTGTAGAGCACGGCCACTTCCGTGCCGCTCTCCGGCCGCTCGTAGCCCACGTTCACGTTGACCACGTAGGGGGACTGGCCCTGGAGCGGACGGTCCTTGTTCGTCTGCGCGCCCAGCGCGGAGTCACCCAGGTCCACCTGTGACTGGATGAGCGTCAGGTTCGCGCCCACGCGCACCGGACGCAGCGCGGGGCTGATGCGCGCCAGCGACGTGCGCGCCTCCAATTCCACGCCGTAGCTGTCCGCGCCCGCGGCGTTCTCGAAGCCCAGGTCGCCCGAGTCCGGGTTGCGGATGACGCGCTCGATGGGGTTCTGGAAGCGCTTGTAGAAGGCGCTCGCGGCCAGCACGTCGTTCTCGCCCACGAACCACTCGGCGCGCACGTCCACGTTGTGGATGCGCGTCTCCAGCAGGTCCGGGTTGCCGGACACGTTCCGGCGGCGCACGAAGTCGAAGAAGATGAAGGGCGCCAGCTCGCGGAAGGTGGGGCGCGCCAGCGTGTAGCTGTAGCCCGCGCGCAGGTTCACCTCGGGAGAAAGCGCGTAGGTCGCGTTGAGCGACGGCAGCACGTCCAGGTAGTTCTGGTCCGCGCCACCGGAGGCGCTCTCCACGCCGGTGAACGGATCCTTGAGCGTCAGCTGCTGGTTGGACGCCTCCAGGCGCACGCCGCCCACCAGGCGCAGCGGCTCCACGGGCTTGTAGTCCGCGGACACGTAGCCGGCGTAGATGCCCAGGAAGGCGTTGTAGGCGTCATCCGCGCGCGTCGTCTCACGCACCGTGATGGAGGTGCCCACGTTGTCCGGGGAGAAGAGCTGCTCGGGGGACTGGGTGCGGTCCACCGGCTCCTCGGTGAGCAGGTAGCGGAAGCGGCGCGCGTTGAAGTCGCGGAAGGACACCTGCGTGAGGCCGCCCACCTTCAGGCGGAAGTCGGAGCTGAAGGGCAGGGTGAGGTTGAGGCTGCCGCCGGTGGACGTCTCGCCCAGCTCCGCGAAGAAGCGCTCGCCGCTGTTGGGCTGGTTGGGGAAGGACAGCTGCGCGTCCGGGTTGTTGAGGGCGGCGCTGTAGAGCGTGTCGCGCGTGTCCGGCTCGTCGCGGTCCACGCGGGAGACGTTGGCCTGCCAGTCCACTTCCGAATCGCCCAGGAGCCCCAGGCGGTGGAAGCCGCGCAGCTGCGTGAAGGACAGGGCGCGGGTGATGAACTGGAGGCGGGTGCTGGCGTAGGTGTCGCCGCGCACGTTGTTGTTGCCGTTGGCGGTGTACGTGCGCGTGTCGGTGCCGCGCGTGTAGAGGCTGAAGAGGGTCAGCTCGTTGTCGCGGTCGAACTGGTAGCCCACGCTGGCCAGGCCGCTGAGGTTCGCGGTGGAGAAGCCCTGCGTGGTGCGCGCGACGTCCTGGGGGATGAGGCTGCCGGACTCGTCGCGGGCCGCGCGGGCGAAGTCGCCCGTCTGCACGCCGTCGCGGTGGCCGTAGTTGACGGTGGCCAGGTAGCCCAGGCGCTGGTTGCCGAAGCGCAGCGTGTCACCCAGGGACGCGCCCAGGCCCAGGTTGGGGGCGGCGCGCGTGGTGCGCTTCTCCCAGACGTTGGTGAAGCTCTCCCACTGGCCCTCCAGCTGCTGCGCGGACTCGCCGCCCGCGCCCAGGCGGTGGTCGCGAGGGAGCGCGTCCGGCAGGGCGCGGTCGGAGGAGGCGAAGCCCAGCGTCTCGCCAAAGCCGCCCTGCGCCTGCGCGTTGCGCTCGCGGAAGGTGGTGACGGTGTCGCCGCCCAGGGTGAGGCGCGGCTTGAACTCGAACTGGGAGGGGTAGGTGTTGGTCTCGATGAGCAGCGTGCCGCCGCCGAAGGTGCCCGGCAGGTCCGGCGTGTAGCTCTTCACCACGTTGAGGTTGGCGAGCAGGCTGGTGGGGAACAGGTCCAGCGGCACGCTGGGCTCGTCCGGCTCCGGGCTGGGCAGGAGCGCGCCGTTGAGGAGCGTGGTGGCGTAGCGGCCACCCAGGCCGCGCAGCAGCACGTAGCGGCCATCCACCACCGTGGCGCTGACCACGCGCTTCACGGCGTCACCGGCGCTGGAGTCCGGCGTGCGGGCGATTTCCTGCGCGCTGATGGCGTCGGAGACGGCGGCGGCCTTCTTGCGGTCCTGGAGCAGGGCGCCTTCCGCGCGGCGGTCGGAGCGGGCCTCGACGACGACCTCCTGCACCGCGCCCACGTCCGCGCTGAGCGCGACGTCCAGCTTCGTGGCCTTGCCCTGCGTGACGACGACGCCCGTGATGCGGCGGCCCTGGTACACGTCGTAGAAGGCGCGCAGGTCGTACTTGCCCGGCGGCAGCGCCAGCCGGTAGTTGCCGTCCAGGTCGGTGAGGGCTTGCTTGTCGGCGCCCGTGACGACCTTCACGGTGGCCTCGATGAGGCCTTCACCGTTGGCCTCGTCCGTCAGCCGGCCGTAGATGCCGGTGAAGCCCGGGGGCGGCGTGGAGGATTCGGCCAGGGCTTCATCCCCCATGGCGGCTTCGTCGGAATCCGTGGCCTCGTCAGAAGGCGTGGCACCGTCGGCCGGAGCCGGCTGCGCGGCCTGCGACGGATCCGCGGGCATCGTGCCCGGCGGGGGCGGAAGCTCCCCGGCCGGCTGCTGGCCCGGGGTGGCGGAGGGCGAAGGCGCGGCGGGCGCGGTGGAGTCCGCGCCGGGCGCCTGCGCGAAGGCAGGCAGGGTGATGAGCACGAGTGACGCCACGCAGGCGCGCACGAAGCTTGAACGAGACAACACGGCTCTCCTTGCCGACAGCGACGCGCACTCAACGCGACGCCCGTGGCATTGGGATGAAGGGTTTGTGACGTCTGTGGCGGTGGCGGGAAAACTCGGCGTCACGAACCGCGCGCGGCTTCACGAGCCGCGCGCGGGGCGCCTGGAGTCAGTCCGCCAGTCGTTCCGGCAGCACGGCGACGGTGATGTTCCCGCCCCGCGCCAGGTCCAGCACTTCCATGGCACTTCCGTACGGCACCGCGTCGCTCGCGTCGAAGAAGACGATCTTGTCCGCGCGCGCGTTGAGCATCCGTTGCAGGCGGACCACCACCTGGTCACGGGGCACTTCCTCGTGGTTGATGCGCAGCGTGCCGGCCTTGTCCACCGTGAGCACCACGGGCGGCTTCGCGTCCGGAGGCGGAGGCGTGGTGTCCTCCTTCTTGTCCGGCTTCGCGGGCACGTTCATCCACAGGTTCTTGGTCATCAGCGGCGTGACGACCATGAAGATGATGAGGAGGACGAGCACCACGTCCACCAGGGGCGTCACGTTCATCGTGGGGCGGACGCCGCCGCCCTTGTTGCCACCGACGTCGAAAGCCATGGCGCGTGCCTCCCCTTCAGTGCTTCTTCCGGTCGATGACCTGGAGACTGATGCCCGGGAACCCGATGTCCTGCATCGCCTTGAACACGCCGCGCACCTGCGCGTACGCCACGCCCCGGTCCGCCTTGAGCACCACGGGCGCGTCCGGCTTCGCCTGGTGCAGCGCCTTCAGCTCCACCACCAGCGCGTCCCGGTTGAGCTGCTTGCGGTCCAGGTAGAACGCCCCGTTGGCCGCCAGGCTCACCGTGGTGGGCTCCAGGTTCTTGTTCTCCGCGTCCGGGTTCATCGCCGCAGGCAGGTCCACCGCGGCGCCGGCCTCCAGCTGCGGCGTGACGACCATGAAGATGATCAGGAGGACGAGCACCACGTCCACCAGCGGCGTCACGTTCATCTCCGGCGTGAGGCTGCTCCTACGCGTGGCCGACATCGCCCGCCTCGGTCCGCGTGGAGACGACGTCCGTGGCGCCGTGCGAGCCGCCGTGGGCCGCCGCCGCGCGCTTGTCGCCGGCCATGTCCTCCAGGTGGTCCATGAACTCGCTGCGGGCCTGCTCCAGGGAGAGCAGCAGCGCGTCCGCGCGGGTGGACAGGAAGTTGAACATCAGCACCGCGGGAATCGCGACCAGCAGACCCAGCGCCGTGACGACGAGCGCCTCCGCGATACCGGCGGACACCGCGCCCAGGCCGCCGGAGCCCTCCTTCGCGATGCCGGCGAAGGCCTCGATGATGCCCACCACCGTGCCGAGCAGACCGACGAACGGCGCCACCGAACCCACCGTGGCCAGCACGGACATGCCTCGGCGCACGTCCGCGGTGATGCGCTCGTTGATGCGCACCAGGTCGCGCCGCGTGAGCTCCACCGCGCCCAGCTTCCCGGCGGGAGCGCGGGACTTCGCGAGGAACGTCTTCATGCCGCCGCCCAGCATCATCGCCAGGTGGCTGCTCTTGTTGCCGTCCGCCTCCTTCACCAGCGCGTCGTGCTGCTGCTGCGCGAGCAGCGGACCGGCGCGGCCCGCGAACTGGCGGGACGCGGCGCGCGAGCGGAAGTAGACGAACAGGCGCTCGAAGAACACCGCCAGCGACGCGACCGCGAAGGCGATCAGCGTCCAGGCGATGCCCAGGGCGAAGACGCCCATGTGCGCGTAGATTTCCTTGAGATTGAAGTTCATGGCTGTGGCTCTCCGAAGGGGGAGGAAGGCGTCAGGACTTGAGGCGGAACGGGACCTTGAAGATGCGGAAGACGGCGGTCGGCTGACCGGACACGACGGCGGGCTTGAAGCGCCACGTGCGCGCGGCGGCCAGCGCGGCGCTGGCGAAGGGCTCATCGCCGCGCATCACCTTGAGGCCGGTGACGCGGCCGTCGACCTCGACGACGCCCTTGAGGATGACCATCCCCTCCAGCCCCTTGGAGCGGGCGTCGGCGGGGTACTCGGGGATGAGGTTCGAGGCCAGCGGCTCCGGCGGCGTCCCCGCCTCCGGGAGGTTGATGGGCTGCGCGCGGCCACCACCGATGGCCATGCCCTCGCCGCTGCCGGTGCCACCCACCACACCACCAGGGACGAGCGTGCCCGTGCCACCGACGGCCATGGGCGCCGCGGCGACGACCTCCTTCTCAGCCTCGGGCGGCTTGTCGAGCGGCACCGCGTCCGGGGCCTTCAGCGGCGCGGGAGCAACGGTGGGCACCGCCGCGGGCGGAGGCGCCGCCTTGGCGACAGGCGGCGCGGCGCGGGGCGGAGGCTTCGCGACGGGCGGAGGAGGCGGGGGCGGAGGCTTCACCTCCACGACGGGAGGCGGCGGAGGCGGAGGCGGACGGAAGACGACGTCCACCTTCTTCTCCTTGATGACCTCCTTCACCGTGTTGGCCGCGGTCATCGCCGCCACGGCGATGAGTCCGAAGACGGCGACCGACGCGGTGGTGGAGAGCGCGAACCGCCGGGCGGCGGGGGCGCTGGAGGCGCTGTCGAACGTTTCGAACATGACGGGGACGCATATAGCGACACCGTGTGTCACGAAGGTTCAGGCTCCGTGACACTTTGCCCCCGGCCTTGTTTCGATTGGGTCACGAACCGCGAGCGTTCAAAAATCCGCGCGGCAGGTGAGTCACGGTCTTGTCGGAAATCACCGCCGTGGGCGTTCCGTGACGCCGCGTCTGCCACAACAGCGCGATCAGCAGCGCGGAGTACACCACCGCGAACGGCCGCAATAGCAGCACGTGCCGGGCCTGGTCCGCGCCCAATACGGTGTCGGACACGGCCATGCCAATGAGGGCAACGAAGGCCACGCACGCCTGCCCCAGACGCGAGCGTCCCTCCAGCGCCGCGCGGATCACCGGCCACGCGAGCAGGTAGTTCGCGCGCCACGCCAACGGTGACAGAAGGGTGACGCCCAGGCAGCAGAACGCGAGCAGCTCCACCGGACCGGGCCGCGCCCACACGAGCGCTCCGATGAAGAGCGCCAGCGCCACGACCTGCGCCCCGGTCATCGCACCCGGAGGAGGCAGCGACTCCGCGGGCAGCACCAGCGACAAGAGCAGCGTGGGCAGGCCCTGCGGGTTGTGGCCCAGCGCCCACGGCGGCGTGGTGCGCGCCAGGATCTCCGTCCAGTCACGCAGCTGGGACAGCGTGCCCGTCCAGCCGTAGCGGCCCAGCGTGGGCAGCACCAGCAGGACGCCGAAGAGGGCGGTGGTCCCCACCACGCGCCAGTGCCGGCGCGCCAGGAAGAACAGTCCCAGGAGCGCGGCTGGAGGCTTGAGCAGGCACGCCACGGCGAAGGCCGCGCCGGGGCCCCACGCGCGGCCCCGCTCGGCACCCACGGCCGCGAGCACCAGCAGCCACAGCAGCACGACGTCCACCTGGCCGTAGAAGATTTCGAAGGAGAACGCGGGCAGGAGCGCGGCGGTGGCGAGCACCGGAGCCCACGGCCACGGCGTGGCCTCCGCGTCCCTGGGCACCGCGCGGCGCGTGAGCACGGACACGGCGCCGAGCGCGAGCACGGAGCCCAGGTTCCACAGCGCCACGGCCGCGCGCGGCGGCAGGGCGGTGAAGGGCAGGAACAGGGGCGCGGTGACGGGCGCGTACTTGAACGGCATGGTGCCGTCCTCGGCGCGGTAGAGGTCCGTGCCTTCGCGGAAGCGCTCCGCGGCGGTGAGGTAGACGCGGAAGTCCGCGCCGCGCCGGGGATGCTGCCCCACCGCCACGGCCGCCACGGCGAGCACCAGCAACAACGTCCACTCCACCTTCAGGGACGCGCGGTGGCGGGCGGGCTCAGCGGTGCTCATTCACGGACGGGGACACGGTAGGGCGCGCACCATTCCACGCGGGAGCGCCCCGCCGCAATCACAGCCCGTAGGCTTCCAGCAGCCGCAGCCACACCTCGCTCACGGTGGGGTACGACGGCACCGCGTGCCAGAGCGTGTCCAGCGGCACCTCGCCCGCGACGGCGATGGTGGCCGCGTGGATCATCTCGCCCACGCCCGGCCCGGTGAACGTGGCGCCCACGATGACCCGGCGCTGCTCGTCCACCACCAGCTTGGCCGTGCCCTTGAGGTCCTTGCCCATGACGGACGCGCCGGCCACGTCGCCCAGCTCGTACTGCACCGTCTTCACCGGCACGCCCGCCTTGCGCGCCTTGTCCTCGGTGAGGCCCACGCTGCCCACCTGCGGGTGCGTGAAGATGACCTGCGGCGTGGCCTTCGCGTCCGCCCACGCCTTCGCGGGCTTGCCCAAGAGGACGTCGCCCAACAGCCGCGCCTGGTACTTGCCCATGTGCGTGAGCAGGTTGCGGCCGTTCGCGTCGCCGCACGCGTACAGCCAGCCGCCGTCCACGCCCGTGGCGCGGAGCTGATCATCCACTTCGATGGACGCGCCGGGCTTGAGCCCCACCGTGTCCAGGCCCAGGTCGTCCGTGCGCGCGGTGCGGCCCATGGCGACGAGCAGCGCGTCCGCGCGCAGCGTGTCCCCGCCGGTCAGCGTGATGGTGTATTCGCCCTGGGCGCCGGAGCGCTGCACCTTGGTGGCCTGCGTCTCCAGCAGCACGCGCACGCCGGAGTCGCGCAGCGCCTCGGCCACCTGCTCGCCCACGAAGGGTTCGAAGCGCTTGAGCACGCGGGGCCCGCGCTGCACCAGCGTCACCTCCGAGCCCAGCTCGCGCCACGCCTGCGCCAGCTCCACCGCCTCCACGCCGCCGCCCAGCACCACCAGCCGGCCCGGCACGGCCTTGGCGCCGGTGCCCTCGCGGTTGTCCCACGGCCTGGAGTCCTTGAGGCCCGGGATGTCCGGCAGGCGCGGCTTGCTGCCCGTGGAGATGACGACGGCCTGCTTCGCCTCCAGCTCACGCACCTTGCCGTCCTTGCCCGTGACGGCCACCTTGCGCGGGCCGGTGAGCCGGCCGTGGCCGCGCATGACGGTGAGCTTCGCGCCCTCCGCCCACTTCACCTGGGACCTGTCGTCGTAGCCGGACACCATCTGGTCGCGGTGCTTGAGCACGGCGTCCGCCTTGAGCGGCCCCTGGATGAGCTCGCGCACGCCGGGCGTGTGCTTCGCGAGCCACAGCGTCTCACCGGGGTGCAAGAGCGCCTTGCTGGGCATGCAGGCCCAGTAGGAGCACTCGCCGCCCAGCAGCTCGTGCTCCACCAGCGCGACCTTCAACCCCCCCGCCGCCGCGCGCGCGCCCGCGTTCTCACCCGCGGGACCCGCTCCAATCACCACCACGTCGAAAGTCTCGGCCATGACCCCTCCCGCCCCCTGCTTGCCCGGGGACGGCCGTCCCGCCAATCCGACTGGCGCCGCGAGTCGGATGGTGGATGGAACGGCTGGTCACCAGAGGACAGCACCGCCTTGTCAGGACCCGGAAGGCCCCCGCGTCAGGGCGCGGACGGATGCGTGTGTTCCCCGCGTCCGGTGGAGGGTCCGCGCTTCGGCTTGCGCGGCGGGAGGTGTGCCATGGGACGTGTCGCCAAGGTGGTCTCGGTCCGCTCCGCGGGGTCGCGCTTCTAGCGTCACCGGCGGTGTCCAGCGCCCGTCCGAAGGCAGCGCCCGTGCGAGCGCTGTCGCGGCCGTGGAGGACGCCTCCGACGTGAGGTCCAGACGGCGTGTCCGCGCGGTGTCGTTCGCGTGCACACCCCGGCCGTGCTCCGGCACGGCCCGCAGGAATCCGTCTTCGCTCATGTCCTCTTCCAAGCATCGCCGTACCCGCGCGTCCGTCCGGCGCTCGGGCTCCTCGCTGTTCCATTCCGAAGCTCCGTCCGCGCGTCACCTGCGCGTCCAGTCCACCCTCTCCGAGGACGTCTCGCTGCTCTTCCGGAGCGAGCTGTCCGACCCCAGGCTCGAAGACATCACGCTGACGTCGTGCGAGCTGTCCCCCGAAGGTCGCACCGTGCGCATCGGCTACTCGCTGCCGCACGACGCGGACCCCGCAGCCGTGAAGGAGGCCCTCGCCCGGGCGGAGGGCTTCCTGCGCTCTCGGCTCGCGCAGCACCTGAACCTCAAGCGCACCCCGCACCTGCGCTTCGTCCTCGTGGGCACCGCCCCACGCACGGAGGCCGAGGACGGCGAAGGGGGTGACGCATGATGCCCCGCATCCTCGAAGTTCCACCGGGCGCGGTGCCCCTCCTCGCCTGGGCTCGCACGGTGCCCCCTGCGGCCCTGAAGCAGCTCCAGCGGCTGGCCGCGCAGCCCTACGTCACGGAGCACGTGGCGGTGATGCCGGACGTGCACCTCGCGTCGGGCGTGGCGGTGGGCACCGTCTTCGCCACGGAAGCCCACGTCGTCCCCGGCGCGCTGGGCAACGACCTGGGCTGCGGCGTGAGCGCGCACCGCTTCGCCTTCCCCGCCGCTTCACTCTCGCGCGCGGACCTGGAGCGGCTCCTGTCCCAGCTCGCCCGGGTCATCCCGGTGGGAGACGCGGTGCACCGGGGACGGGGGCTGCCCCTGCCGCCGGGGCTCGAAGCTCCCCCGCTCTCCACCCAGAAGCTCGCGCATGCCTGGGAGCGGCTGGCGCCACGTCACCTGGGCACGCTTGGCGGGGGCAACCACTTCCTGGAGCTGGACCGAGACGGGGCAGGGGACCTCTGGCTGCTCATCCACTCCGGCTCGCGGGGTGTGGGGGGCGCCGTGGGGGAACACCACCAGCGCGTGGCCCAGGTGCTGGGACAGGGCACGCCGCCCGCGCTCGACACCGGCACCGAAGCGGGCCGGGCCTGTGTGAATGACCTGGACCTGGCGTGCCGCTTCGCCCGCGCGAACCGGGACCAGCTCGCCGCCCGGGCCCTGGCGGTGCTGGCGGACGTGCTGGGCGTGGCCCCGGACCCGGACCGCACCGTGGACGTGCACCACAACCACGTCGCCTCCGAGACGCACTTCGGCCGCGCGCTCTGGGTCCACCGCAAGGGCGCGGTGGGGCTGGACGCTGGGGCCCGGGGGCTCATCCCCGGCTCCATGGGCACGGCCTCCTACGTCGTCGAGGGGCGGGGGGAGCCCCGCGCCTTCCGCTCCTGCTCGCACGGCGCGGGCCGCGTGCTCACCCGCACGGAGGCCCGCGCCCGCATCCGCCCGGACGCGCTGGTCCACGCCCTGCGCCGCGTGGTGTTCGACCCGGGCCGGACGCACGCCCTGGTGGAGGAGGCTCCGGCCGCCTACCGGGACCTCACCGAGGTGCTGGAGGACGAGGCGGACCTCGTGACGCCCCGCGTCCGGCTCACGCCCCTGGCCGTGCTGAAGGGCTGACGGCCTGGAAGGGGAGGGGGCGCCTGTCGGGTGGATGACAGCCCGTCCGGGTGATCCACCCCCCGTACTCCACGGACTGAAGGGGACAGCGTCAGAGTGGGTTCCCGCGCCCGTCAAAGTGCCGTAGTATCGGCCCACGAGTACGCGTGCGAACCTGCTGGGGCGTCGTCTAATGGCAGGACGTCAGACTTTGACTCTGATTATCAAGGTTCGAATCCTTGCGCCCCAGCCACTCCGCTCCGGGGGGACGCGGTAACGTCGTCCGTCCGGAAGCAAAGGCGGTGGGCTGATGCCGCAGAAGACGCTCCTGCTGGTCACCGTGGGCAGTCCACCGTCCGCGCTCGTGAACGCCTTGCAGGATCCGCTGGCGACCCATCTGGGCGTCAGCGCGGTCGTGAGCCGGATGGCGCTGTCGTCGCCGGCCTACGCCTTCAACAAGGACCGCGGCCAGTACCACTGCAACGCCATCATGCGCCGGCTGGGCACGGTGCTGGATGAGTCGCCGCAGGCCCTGGTGATGGGCGTGACGGACGCGGACCTCTTCGAACCGGACTCGCCCTTCGTCTTCGGGCAGGCGGACCGGGAGTCCAAGGTCGCGGTGATGAGCCTGTACCGGCTGCGCCAGGGCGCGGAGGGCGAAACGCTCCGCCGCCGCGTGCAGGTGGAGGCGGTGCACCAGGCCGGGCACCTCATCGGCCTGTCGTACTGCGAGGACTCGCGCTGCGTGATGTTCTTCCCGCAGTCCCCGCAGGACATCGACCGCAAGTCGCTGGGCCCCTGCAACGTCTGCCGCAACGAACTGAACCGCCTCAACCGCTGAAGGCGCGTGCGCGCTCCCGGACACGGGCGCGCGTGAATGCCGCCGTGTGCGTTGACGTCTTGTCCGGCGCGCCCTGTAGTGTTCGGGCGCGAAGCGCGTGTGACAGGGCCGGCACGGCGGGAGAGACAGCGATGATGGGCATGCGGCGATGGCTCGGCGGAGTGGTGGCGGTGGGGATGTTGGGGGCGTGCGAGCCCACGGACTTTGGCGGTGGCGGCACCACGGGTGACGTCCTCTTCGACCGGGGCTTCGCCTTCGTGCGCGACGACCGGAACATCTACGTGGTGGACGACGACGGCGACCCCAACAGCCCGCAGCGGCTGACGACGGCCGGCGGTGCGTACACTCCGTCCATCTCCAAGAACGGCAACAGCATCGTGTTCGTGCAGCGCTCGGGCAGCACGTCGTCCATCCAGACGGTGCCCACCACGGGCGGGCCGGTGGCCACGCTGCTGAGCACCAACGACGCGGCGTGCGGCAGCTGCACCAACTTCCGCGGCCCCACGTTCAGCCCGGATGGGCGCTTCATCGTCTTCGCGTTCGACCGGACATCGGGTGCGCTGAGCTCGCTGGCGCGCATCGCGGCGGATGGCAGCGGCTTCGTGGAGCTGACGCCCAACGCGGGCATCGGCTTCGGGTCGCCGTCCTTCTTCCCCAGCGGCAACACGGTGGTGGCGCCCGCGGGCAGCAGTGCCTCCTTCTACAACCAGCTCGCGTTCGTGCCGGCCGGTGGCGGCAGTGCCAGCTTCGTGACGCTGGGCAACGAGGTGCTGGCCGTCGCGAACCGCGCGGTGGTGTCTCCGGACGGGCGGCAGGTGGCGCTGGACGGGCGGCTGTCCAACGGCAGCACGCGCATCTTCGTGGGCGGCGTGACGGCCACGGGCCTCGGCGGCGCCCTGCGGCGGCTGACGGACTACACGGCGAGCACCGTGGAGGAGAGCTTCCCCAGCTGGACGAGCAGCACGGAGCTGGGCTTCCTCTTCAACGACTCCGGCGGTGACCCCAGCATCTACCGCGCCCCGGTGTCCTCCACGGCCAGCTCCGTGACGCTCGCGGTGCCCGCCGCGAACGAGCCCTTCTACGGGCCCAACTAGTACTCGCTCTGCTGCCGCTTCTCCCCGGTGGGAAGCGGCGCTTCGTAGGTCCGGAGTTTTGCTGGGGGCGAGGCGCCTCGCGGCCTGGCGCTGATGAGCGCCAGGGCAACGAGGACGACCATGAGCAGCACCAGTGCCCCCAGCCTGAACAGCAACCTGCCTGTCCCTATCTCCTCTCCCACGCGCTGGTGACGGCGGGGCTTGTGCGGAAGGTAGAGGGCCTCCACTGCGTCTCCCACGGCAGGGGGGACCTTCTGCCTCGCGTTCTGCAGGGTGTACTGGTCGTGGAGGTCCGAGCCGTCCTGCAGGTGGAGGACGTACTTCACGATGAGGTTCTCGCGGTCGGAGTCCCAGCCCACGTGGACCACCTCGCCATGGGCGTGCAGTCCCTCCTCCTGGAGCTTCAGGGTGAGGTCGCGCTGGAGCAGCAGCCACACCAGCACCCCAAAGAGACCCACCACGAATATCACCACCATCATCGGATCAATCAGGAGCATGGCGGCCTCGATGTGACGGGGGACAGCCTGGCTAGTACGCCTCGTTCCGGTTCAGCGGCCCGGTGACCCGCTTCGTGCGAGGAGGCGGCTCGTCATAGGTCCGCAGCCTTCCTGAGGGCGTGGCCCCGTGCGGTGACGGGGCCTTCTTCAAGGGCGCGTTCATCATCACGATGAGGGCCAGGGACATGAAGACCACCAGGCCGAACACCATGCTCAGGACGGCCAACAGCCCGACCTCCGCGCCCACGCGCTGATGCCGGTGGGGGTTGTCCGGAAGGTAGTGGACTTCAATGGGATCGCCCTCGGAGGAGGGCTGTGACAGGAGCCCGCGCCGGTGCTCCTTGTACTCGCCGCGGACTTCCGAGCCGTCCGGCAGGTGGAAGACGTACTCCACGATGCGGTACTTCCCGGTCATCCAGCTCGTGCGGACGCGGACCACCTCTCCCCGGGCGTGCAGCCCCTGCTCTCGCAACGCCAGGGTGAGCTGATGCTGGAGCAGCAGCCGCACCATCGTCACCAGGGGCGCTCCGATGAGGAACACCACGAGCAGGACCGCGTTCATGGGCATGGCCACCTCAGGATGACGGGGGAGGGGGCTCGGGAGCAACCGGCGCCGCCCTCCCCAGGAGCGCCACGCCTCCGATGAGGGTGAGGAACACCAGCACGACGCTGAGGAAGAGCGCGAGCCCCAGCGACGTCACCCCATGGCCCTCCGGAAAGCTGCGGCGCGGGTCGGTCCTGCCGTATTGCACCTGGATGCGGTCTCCGGGGCGCAGCCGCTTCCACAGCTCCTTGGAGATGTTCCTCCGGTGCTCCTGGCGCTCACCGCCCTGGGGCGTGAACGCATAGACGAGGACGAAGTCGCTGTCGTCGGAGGCCGCCAGGAACTCCTTCTTCACCACCGTGCCTTCCGCGTGCAGCCCCTCGCGCAGGATGCCCAGGTCCCGCCGGTACGACCCCCAGGTCAGCACCAGCATGGACACGCCCAGCACCACGAACGTCGCACCCAGGATCCGCGCCGCGAAGAGAGCCACGCCGTGCCTCCTGCCCGCCCTTTAAGCGGGCACCCGGCGACGCGAAACGGCAATGCCCTCCACGCCCCGCCGTAGAGCCAGCGCGCGGGCCCCTCCCTGGCGTCGCGTCCGCCGAACCGCCATGCTCCCGCGCGTCCTGTCCGGAGGTACGCACCGTGTCCCTGTTCGATGCCGTCGCCGCGGGTGACCGCGCCGCCCTGAGCGCCCAGCTCGACGCGGGCGCGGACCCCAACCCCTTCGACGCCGAGGGCCGTACGCCGCTGATGATGGCCGCGCGCTCGGGCCAGGATGACCTGGTGCAGACGCTCCTGGAGGCCGGCGCGGACCCCACGCTGCCGGACGCCGTGGGGGAGACGGCCTTCGTCGCCGCCGCCGCCTATGGCCACCTCCGGGTCTGCGCGCTGCTGTTCCCGCACGCCTCCTCCGACGAGAAGGACATGGCGCGCACGCTGCTCAAGCAGCAGGGCGTCGAGGAGATTCCCGCTCGCCCCTCGCGCCCGTCCGAGGTCCCGCCCGGCGGCTTCCGCCGCAAGCTCGCCTCCGCGGGCGCCTACGTCGCGGGCAAGCTGGGCGACGACGGCGCCACGAAGCGCCTGGAGCGCGTGCTGCGCTCGGAGGGCCACGCAACGAAGGAGCCGTCCAAGGGCCGCAAGTAGTCTCCGAAGCCCGGAAAGGCGAAGGGCCCGGCCGCTCCCGTTTCGGGGAGCCACCGGGCCCTCGTCACATCAGTGGCCGGGAACCGCTACTCCGGCTTGGCGCTCACCACGGGGCTGGGGCTCACGGTGCCGCCCTTGTTGCTGACCTCCATGGAGTCCGCGACCAGCTCGGTGATGTCCTTGATTTGGATCTGCTCACGGCCGGTGTCGTTCTTCGCGTCGTTGAGCATCGTGGAGCAGAACGGGCAGGCCACCGCGACGATGCCCTTGCCGCCCGGCTCCTTGTAGTCGCCCACCATGCCCGGCTTCTTCTTGTCCGCGGCGTCGGGGTAGGGCGTGTTCGGGTCCTCCGCGTGCTTGAGCGTGAGGGCCGCCTCGTTCATGCGGTTGTGGTTGATGCGCGTGCCGATGTGCTCTTCCATCCACATCCGGCCGCCACCGGCGCCGCAGCAGAAGCCCTCGCGCTGGCTGCGCTGCATCTCCACCACTTCCAGGCCCGGGATGCTCTTGAGCACTTCACGGGGCGCGTCGTACACGCCGTTGTGCCGGCCCAGGTAGCAGGGGTCGTGGTAGGTCAGCTTCGTTCCGGCGTTCATCACCGAGGACAGCTTGATGCGCTTGTCCTTGAGCAGCTCGTTGATGAGCTGCGTGTGGTTGATGACGCGGTACTCGCCGCCGAACTCCGGGTACTCGTTCTTGATGGTGTTGAAGCAGTGCGGGCACTGCGTGATGACCGCCTTCACGCCCATCGCGTTCCAGGACTCGACGTTCGTCTTGGCCAGCGTCTGGTACAGGTACTCGTTGCCCATGCGGCGCGCGGAGTCGCCGTTGCACATCTCCTGCTTGGACAGCGTCGCGAAGGACACGCCCGCCTCGCGCATGATCTTCACCAGCGCGCGGCTCACCTTCTTCTGCTTGTCGTCGTAGCTGCCCGCGCAGCCCACGAAGAAGAGGTACTCGTACTCGCCGCCGTCGCCCCAGGTGGGCAGCGCCAGGTCCTCCGCCCACTCGTCGCGCCGGTCCTGGCCCAGGCCCCAGGGGTTGCCCTGGCGCTCCATGCCCTCGAACACGCGCTGGATCTCCGGCGGGAACTCCGCCTTCACCTGCACCTGGTAGCGGCGCATGTCGATGAGGCGCGGGACGTTCTCGATGAACACCGGGCAGGCCTGCTCGCACCAGCCGCAGCTCGTGCACGCCCACACCGTCTCCGCCTTCAGCGCGCTGCCGACAATCTCAGGCAGGGGCTCCTTCACGCCGTTGGGGCCGTAGCCCTCCTCCACCCAGCGCTCGTTGTCCCAGAGCCAGTGCTTCAGGTCCTGGTTCACGGCCTTGTGCGTGAGCGGCTTGCCCGTGATGTACGTGGGGCAGTGCGTCTGGCACCGGCCGCACTCCGTACACGAGTACAGGTCCAGGCCGTTCTTCCAGGTGAGGTCCTTCACCGTGGCGGTGCCGAACTCCTCCTTCTCCAGGTTGGGCGTGGGCAGCTTGCCGGTGGAGTGCGTGCGCTGGAAGAAGACGTTGGGCAGGCCCGTGATGATGTGGAAGTGCTTGCCCAGCGGCAGGAAGTTCAGGAACGCCAGGATGATGGTCAGGTGGATGAAGAAGCCGCCCACGCCCAGCACGTGAGCGGTCGTGTGGCCCAGGGGCATCATCGCCAGGCCCATCAGGCTGGTGACGGGCTCCCACCACACCATCGCGGCCGGCGCCGCCGGCACCTGCGTGGCGCCCATGGGCACCTGCTGCGCGGCGGCGTGCGCGGCCACCATGTGGCTGCCGCCGAACATGAACTCGGTGATCATCAGGCCCGCGATGAAGCCCAGGATGAGGTAGGCCTCCCAGGACTGGGACATGCGGTCCGGCTTCACCTTCCAGCGCGTCCACACGAAGTACGCCACGCCCGCGAGCGCCAGCGCCGCCACGATGTCCTTCACCAGCAGGTAGACCTTGTAGAGGCCCAAGAGCGGCGGCGCCACGTCCCACGCCGGGTGGGACAGGTCGGTGAGCACGTCCAGCGCGGTGGACGAGAAGCCCATCACGAACAGCATCACGGTGCGCACCGCCAGCACCATGAACGCCGCGTAGATGAAGATGTGGAACAGGCCCGGCGTGAACTCCTCCGGATCCACCATGCGCTTCTGGCCCAACCCGAAGCGCACCAGCTGCGCCACGCGGTAGGGGATGTGGTCCAGCCGGTTCTCCTTCTTCATCGCGAGCAGCACGCCCACGCGGCCGGACATCGTGATGACGAAGATAGAGACTGCGCCTGCCAGCAGCAGGCCGGTGATGATGGGGTTCATGGAACCTCGGGACCCTCTGGGCCGCACGGCGGCAACGCCGGTTGCTGCGACGCGGCAATTCTGGAGTGATTTTCAACCCTAGCAGGGGTGATTCGCGAATCAAGCACCGTGCGGGGGCCGTGTCCCGCAGCGTTCCCTCCACCGCTTCCAGACCGCCCTCCAGGGTGGTGCCTACCCACCCTCCGCCCGGACCTGCCGCGCGCGAAATCACTACGCCTGGCGTGCCGGAAGGCAGGCGGCCGGGCGTGGTCCGGCGGGCGATCCCAGAACTTTGCTGTCCCGAGGGCTTTACAAAATCGGGGCATGCTCCCAACATGTTCGTAAATCGGTCAAGAAGTGCTTGTAAAGGGACCCGCATGGGGCGGGCCCGGTGACCGACGCAGGGCGTCCAAGGGGACGCGAGCCGTCACAGGCCGTACACCCCGTGAATGGAGCGCCGAGGAGCCGGACATGAGCCACGACGAGAGCACGTACCTGGACGAGGGGTTGGACGACCTGGAGCTGTCCGCGACGGGTGACCACGGCCGTTCGGTTCCGCTGGACTCCACGGATGACCGGCGCTGGGGCCATCTGGATGAAGAGGCCTGGGGCGGCTGGCACGTGGCGGAGTGACGCCCTGCCCCCGCGGCCCGTGGCCTGCGCGGGGGCCTTCGTTGTCGAACCTGTCGGACTGTCGGACAGGTTCGCGGGACTGGCACTCCCGGACGCTGATGCAGTGCGCTGGACGCCGTGACGCTCCCCGCCCAAGGCCGGGTCGAGCCCCGCGGCGGGGTCCCCGGAATGACCGGTGCCGGACCATCAAAAAGTAAATCCGTAAAGCGCTGAACGAAGCTGCCGGAATCCGCGTGTCTGTGGGTGACGCAGGGCGTCCCGAGGTGCGCCGGGTGGGTGAGCGCCGGTGCTCCGGAGGCCAGGGGTTGGTCGGGCCGGACACGTTGCTTTCACGACCGGAAACCCGACATCCTCCGGGTACAGCGACAGGACTTCCGGGCGGACGCGGGCCCGTGCAGGGGCGTCCGGGGCCAGGAGGCCGTCGCGACGGCAATCGCGAAGAGCGGGATGGGGCCCACCCACCATGCGGGAGTGCGGATGAAGCAGACGGCCTGGGCAGTGGAGCGCGACGGGGAGGGCGGCCGAGAAGTGCTGCTGCTGGTGACCCTGGAGGCCGAAGCGGAGACGCCTCGGGCCCCGGTGGCGGTGAACCTGGTCATCGACCGCAGCGCGTCCATGCGGGGCGCGCCGCTGGCGGCGGCGGTGGAGGCGGCGCGCGCGCTGGTGGAGCGGGCGGGGCCCAGGGACTACGTGGGCCTGCTCACCTTCGACGCGGACGCGGAGCAGGTGCTGCCCGTGCGCGCCATGGAGCCGGGCGCGAAGTCGGCCTTCCTGAAGACGCTGTCCCGCCTGGACTCCGGTGAAGGCACCGCGCTGCACGAGGCCGTGGAGAACGGCGCGGAGGCCGTGCGGCGCGTGCTGGTGCCGGGCGCCCGGCCGCAGCTGCTCATGCTCACGGACGGCGAGCCCTCCGTGGGGCCCACCGCGCTGGGCGAGTTCAAGGTGCTGGGCCAGCGGGTGCATGACTCCGGCGTGGCGCTGCACGCGCTGGGGCTGGGCAAGCACTACCTGCCAGAGATCCTGGAGGCCCTCACCGGCCCGTCCGGCACGGGCTTCACGCACGTGGACGACGCGGAGGGCCTGCCGCTGGCGGTGGGCGCGCTGGGCGCGGAGCTGTTCGGCGAGGTGGTGGCGGACGCGCGCGTGTACGTGCTGCCCACGGGCTTCGCGGACCTGCGCTGCCGTCACCGCTACCCGTCGCGCGTGGAGGGGGACGCGATGAGCGCCGCGCTGGGGGCGGTGTCGCACGCGTTCCCGCGCCGCGTCCTCTTCGCGGGCGGGCTGGAGAAGGGTGACTGGAACCTCACCGTCACCGCTTCGTACACGGAGCACGGCGACACCCGGCGGCTGTCCGTGCCGGTGACGCGCCTGTTGCCGGAGAGCGACGAGGGCCGCTTCGTGCGCGCGGTGTCCGCGGAGCTGGAGCTGGTCTCCTGCGAGGCCGCCGCCTGGAAGGCGCTCTCCCGCCGTCAGCAGGACGCGGCCGAGCGGGCGCTCGAGGGCGCGGACAAGGGGCTCTACAAGCTGGCCCGCCTGGGCTCCGCGGAGGTCCCCGCGCAGCGGCACGTGGACCGGCTGGCGGACCTGCGCCGCGCGGTGGAGCGCCGGGCGGCCCAGCCGTCCGCCCTGGGAGTGCGCCGGGCGCAGTCGGAGGTGTCGCGCATCACCATGAGCCGCATCGGGCCGGCGCTCCCGGCCGCGGTGAATGTGGGTCCGCCTCCGAGGCCGGCCCTGCCCGCGAAGGCAAACGGTGGTGCGCCCCCGGCGGGCACGCTGGACGGCGCGGCGCTGCTGCCCTGGAAGACGGGCAACACCGAGCCGTAACCGCCCGGAGTCCTTGAGCGTACAGGGAAGGCGCGGAGGCCCGGGTGGCCCCTGACGCCGGGCGTGCGGGCATGCGGAATGCCCGGCTGCCCGGAAGGTTGAGTGCATCCTGTGGGGACGCATCCCAGGTAGCACGGCGTTTCCAGGTGGATTAACGGGAGTCGAATGACGCATCCGTGGAGCAAGAGGTCTGGAAGCCGGCTCGGTGGGCTGGGCGTGGTGGGCGCGTTGCTGTTGGCGACGTGGGCCCAGGCCTCGCTGCCGCCGACCGCCGTGGGCAGCACCGCGCCGGACGAGGGCGACCCTCGCCTGGAGGGTGCGCTGCTCCTGGACGCCACGCAGGTGAAGGCGGGCGGCGACTTCCGCGTGGGCGTGCGCCTCAAGATGGACCCGGAGTGGCACGTCTACTGGAAGAACCCGGGCGACTCCGGCCTGGCCACGGATGTGTCGTGGGACATCCCGGGCGTCACGGTGGGCGAGCTGCGCTGGCCCTTCCCCAGCACGTTCCGCACGCCGGACGGCTTCATCACCACGCACGGCTACCACGACGAGGTGCTGCTGTTCGCGCCCGCGCATGTGGCGCAGAACGCCTCGGGCACGCTGAACGTGTCGGCGGCGGTGGACGCGCTCGCGTGCAAGGTGCACTGCATCCCCGCGCAGTTGGTGCTGACGCGCACGGTGCCGGTGGGGCCGGAGACGGTGTTGGACCCGGAGTTCGCGCCGCGGTTCGACGCCGCGCAGGCCCAGGTGCCGGCGCCGGTGGAGGCGCAAGGCGCGCCGCGCGTGGCCCTGGCGCTGGACGGCACGACGCTGACGGCGGGCAAGCCGTTCACCGGCAAGCTCACGGTGACGGCGGCGGACGGCAAGCCGTTCGCGGGTGACGTGGAGGGTGACTTCTTCGTGCCCGGCCGCATCCTGGGCGTGGACACCGTGAAGCTGAAGCAGACGGCGCCGGGGACGTTCGCGCTGGAGGGCCAGGCGTCGTCGGTGGTGCCGAAGGGGGAGCCCCGGCTCACGGGCGCGCTGCGCCTGGGCACGAAGGCCACGGGCTTCACGGCGGTGGACGTGGACACGGCGCTCGCGCCGATGGTGGCGGCGGCCGGCGCGGCGGCGGGCCCCGCGCCCCTGAAGGTCCCGTCGGTGAAGGACGCGGTGGGCAAGGTGCAGCCCGCGGTGGCCGCGGCGCCGGCGGCGGCGGGCGAGTCACCGCTGGGGCTGGGCGTCGCGCTGCTGTTCGCGTTCCTGGGCGGCGCGCTGCTCAACCTGATGCCGTGCGTGTTCCCGGTGCTGGCGCTCAAGGCGTACGGCTTCACGCGGATGGTGCAGGAGGAGAGGGGCAAGGTGGCGCCGCACGCGGCGGCGTACGCGGGCGGCATCCTGGCGACGATGCTGCTGCTCGCGGGCGCGGTGCTGGCGGTGCGCGCGGGCGGAGCCAGCGTGGGCTGGGGCTTCCAGTTCCAGGAGCCGCTGTTCGTCGCGGGCGTGAGCGCGGTGCTGGTGGCGTTCGCGCTCAACCTCTTCGGCGTCTACACGCTGGGCGCGGACGGAACGGCGCTGGCGGGCAAGGTGGACCAGAGCCACGGCCTGATGCGCAGCGCGGGAGAGGGTGTGCTCGCGGTGGTGCTGGCGACGCCGTGTTCGGCGCCGCTGTTGGGCACGGCGGTGGGCTTCGCGTTCGCTGCGGGCCCGGCCACGGTGGTGGCGGTGTTCATGGCGCTGGGGTTGGGGCTGGCGCTGCCCTTCTGCCTGCTGGTGCTGGTGCCGGGGCTGGCGAAGCGGCTGCCCAAGCCGGGCATGTGGATGGAGCGCGGCAAGCAGTTCCTGGGCTTCGCGCTGTTGGGCACGACGGTGTGGCTGGTGTGGGTGATGGGCGGGCTGGCCGGCGTGGACGGCATGGCGCGGCTCTTGGCGTTCCTCATCGCGGTGGGCCTGGTCACGTGGCTGTACGGCCAGTCGCAGGGCCTGGAGGGCGGGCGCCGGGGCGTGACGGTGGCGCTGGCGGCGCTGGTGCTGGTGGGCGCGGGCGTGGTGGCGCTGCGCTTCGAGGAGGCGCAGGCGTCGCTGGAGACGCGCGGCGCGGCGGTGGCGTCGCACGGTGGCGCGCAGGCGTGGGACGAGGCGGCGGTGACGGCGGCGCTGGCGGCGGGGCAGCCGGTGTTCGTGGACTTCACGGCGGACTGGTGCCTCACGTGCAAGTTCAACGAGCGCACCGTGCTGTCGCGCGACGACGTGCGGCAGGCGTTCCTGAAGCACAACGTGGCGTTCTTCGTGGCGGACTGGACGCGGCGGGACGCGCGCATCACCACGAAGCTGGCGGAGCA
Source organism: Corallococcus sp. CA049B (assembly GCF_003611685.1). Classification (NCBI taxonomy): domain Bacteria; kingdom Pseudomonadati; phylum Myxococcota; class Myxococcia; order Myxococcales; family Myxococcaceae; genus Corallococcus; species Corallococcus sp. CA049B. The sequence goes on from NZ_RAWC01000062.1 coordinate 25,523, forward strand.
CGGCCGCGCGGGCGTGCCCATGTACCTGGTGCTGAGCCCGGGCGCGCCGGACAAGCCGGAGGTGCTCAACGAGCTGCTCACCGCGGACAGCGTCATCCAGGCGGTGCAGCGCGCGGCGGAGTGTGGGTCGCCGCTGAAGGGTGGCTCGGTGGTGTGTGCCCGGCCTTGAGCCGGGTGTGAAGTGGCGGCAGGGCTGTTCGTTGCGCGGCGTTCAACTCATTGGAGGTTCCGTCATGAAGCAGGTCTTCAAGGCACTCGCTCTCACCGCGGCTTTCGTGTCCGCTCCCGTCTTCGCGGCGGACACCGCGGAGGTGGGCAAGCCCGCTCCGGCGTTCACGCTGAAGGACGAGGCGGGCAAGGCCCACTCGCTGTCCGAGTACAAGGGCAAGGTGGTGGTGCTCGAGTGGACGAACCCGGAGTGCCCGTTCGTGAAGCGGCACTACGAGGCCAAGACGATGCAGAACACGCAGAAGGGCTTCGACGCGAAGAAGGTGGTGTGGCTGACGGTGGACTCGTCCTCCACGCACACCGCGAAGAGCGCCGCGGACTGGAAGAAGAAGGAGGGCTTCAGCCAGCCGGTGCTGCTGGACACGGACGGCACGGTGGGCAGGAGCTACGCGGCGAAGACGACGCCGCACATGTACGTCATCGACGGTGAGGGCGTGGTCCGCTACGCGGGCGCCATCGACAACGACCCGCGCGGCAAGGAAGCCACCAAGATGAACTACGTGCAGACGGCGGTGGACGCGCTCCTCAACGGCAAGCAGGTGGCGACCCCCACCTCCGAGCCGTACGGCTGCTCCGTGAAGTACAAGAGCTGAGCGACTGTCCGTCGTGAGGTTCGAAGGCCCGTGTCCCTGCGAAGGGACGCGGGTTTTTTCATTCCGCGTCGCGGTGGGCGTAGTCCGGGCCCAGGCCTTCGATTCGGTAGGTGTTGCCGGGGTAGGTGCGGTTGAGCGTCGTCTCCAGGGTCGACGGGTAGCGCTCCAGGGAGACGTGGCGTTTGACGCGCTTGCGCAGCTTGAGGGCGCCTCGGACCAGGCCGCCCACCCAGGCGGGTGGGGAGTCGAACTGGATGGCGGGCAGCAGGCGCGGTGGCACCAGGCTGAGGCTGATCGGGGCCACCAGCGGACGCAGCGGGCGAGGCACCCAGCCGGCGAGGATGTCCACGGTGGACTGGGCCACGCGGTGGCTGGCCTCGTTGGGGACGAACTCTCGCGCCTCGTAGTCGCGGATGAAGGCGTCGTAGGCGGGCTTGTCCTCGGGGATGTCCTTCAGGCCCATGCGGCGGCCGATTTCGCACCAGTAATGGAACCAGGCCTCCTGCTCGTGCCGGGTGAAGGGACGCCAGCCGAACTCCTGCATCCACTGGATGGGGAAGTCGATGAACGTCCACAGCACGAAGAGGAAGTCCTCGTTCGGGATGCGGAAGAAGGAATGGATGTGGTTCATCTGCTCCAGCGAGCGGTGCCCATCCGCTCCATCCCAGCCGCACTCCATGAACCGCGCGATGAGCAGCCGCGTGTCGTCGTAGCGCTTCTGGCCTCGCTTGTTGAACTCCCCCGTGCGGTCCAGGAGGCGTGAGACGGAGCGGCTGCCGTAGGTGTGGAAGAGGGCGATCTCCGTGGACCGCACGATGTCGAAGGGGAATTCGTAGTTGGTCAGCAGGTGCACGATGCGCTGGCAGTCGCGCCGTGCGTCCAGGGAGGCGATCTCCTGGCTCACTTCGGGCAGACGCGCTCGCCAGAACGGCTTCCGGTAGACGGGGCCGGGCACGCGAGCGGCGGAGGGCTTTCCCGCGCCGCTGAAGGGACAGCTGGAGGGGACAGCGTCGGCCGGGTGGGTCATGGCGGGACGGCTCCGGGAAGCAAGGCGACTGGCAATGCTAGCTCGCTTCGTGACGGCACGCTGTGCCCCCGCCGGCCCGTGTGTCGCATGCGGTGGCCTTGTCGGGGGATGGGACGCGCCGGACCTTGTCCTGGAGGGCAGGACATCCAGACAGGAGACGCGACCATGGCCAGCAACAAGGGGCCGCCGGTGAAGGGGCCCGAGCGCACGGATACCCACAGCGCGGAGGAACTGGAGCGTGAAGCCAGGCACCAGCGCCCGGGCACCGAACGCGGCGACGTGACGGACGAGGACGTGGGCGAGGACCGCATCCTCCAGAAAGGCATTGGCGGCTACGGCGCGCAGAAGGGCACGGAGCCCGCGAGGGAAGCGCCGCCGCTCAGCGACGACGGCGACCGGTAGCGTTGCCCTCGCGCGGGGGCGCCGGGGAGCCGAGCCGCGGAAACCTGTCCGACAGTCGGACAGGTTTTGAGACCACGCCGGGCGGGGGCTCACCGCCTGGCAGTCCGAGGGGCTTAGAGTGCCGACATGGCCTCCGCCCGCCTCGTGCGTTCCTGCTGCGTCCTGGTGCTGTTGTTCTTCGCGATGCCAGGGGTGGCGCAGGAGACGCCTGCTCCAGACGCAAAGGCATGGCTCGCGCAGCACAACGCGGAAGCGGTGCGCGTGAACCAGACCGCGATGGGCATCCTGTTCGGCTGGGCAGTGCTGAACATCGGCACGGGCGTCGCCGGGCACTTCGCGAGCGAGGGCGAGACGCGGGCCTTCTTCCAGGCGAACGCGGCCTGGAACGTGGTGAACCTGGTCATCGCGGGGCTCGGCTATCACGGACAGGCGACAGCGGATCCGGCCTCCTGGGACCTGGCGCGCAGCCTGTCTGAAGGGCAGCGGATGGAGAAGGTGCTGCTCCTCAACGCGGGCCTGGACGTGGGCTACATCGCCTTCGGCGGTTTCCTGTGGGAGCGCGGGATGCGCAAGGACTCGGAGCGCCTGCGAGGCTGGGGCAAGAGCGTGCTCATGCAGGGCGCGTTCCTGTTGGTGTTCGACGGCGTGCTGACGTTCCTCAACGCGAAGCTGAACGGACAGCTCACGGCGCGCCTGGTGCCCGCGCCGGACGGGGTGGGCTTGATGCTGACGTGGCCGTGAGCTGCCCCGTTGAGCTCAGGCCGCCACGGGTTCGCGGCGGTGGCGGGCCCGGGCGGAGACGTCCTTGCGGCGGCCCTTGCGCAGCACGTCCAGGTGCACCTCTTCCTCGGCGGCGAGCGCCATCAGCCGCTGCAGGTCGTCCACGCTGTTGACCGGCCGGCTGTTGATGCCGAGCAGCAGGTCGTCCGGCTGGAGACCGGCGTCGTCCGCGGGCGTTCCCTCCTGCACCTTCAGCACGCGCACGGCTCGCGGCTGGCCGGTGTCCTTCGCGAGCGCGGGCTCCAGGTTCACCGCCGTGGCGGCGATGCCCAGGAACTTCCGGTCCACCCGGCCGCGCTGGATGAGCAGGCTCGCGACCCAGGCCGCAGTGGTGGCGCTCACCGCGAAACCAATCCCCTGCGCGAACGGCAGCACCAGCGTGTTGAGCCCCACCACGCGCCCTCGCGTGTCGAGCAACGGCCCGCCGGAGTTGCCCGGGTTGATGGCCGCGTCCGTCTGGAGCATCCCCTCCAGGATGACGCCGTCTGGCAGCGTGATGCTGCGGTTGATGGCGCTCACCACGCCCAGCGACACCGACTGCTCCAGGCGGAAGGGATTGCCAATGGCCATCACCAGCTGCCCCACCCGCACCGTCTCCGGATCCGCGAGCGGCAGCGTGGGGAAGTCATCGCCTTCCGCGCGCACCACCGCGAGGTCCGTGGGGGCATCCGCGCCCACCAGCGTGGCCCGGCGCTCCTCGCCGTTGTGGAGCTGCACGGTGAGGCGCTTGGGCGTGCGCATCACCACGTGCCGGTTGGTGAGCACGTAGCCGTCCGGTGTGAGGAACAGGCCGGTGCCGTGGCCGCGCGCGTGCTCCACACCCACCACGGCAGGAGCCGCGCCGGCCACGAGCCCTTCCAGGTCATCCGAGAGTTGCTGCAACAGTTTCATCGCCGGCTCCTTTCAAGAACGCTTGCCCACGGTGATGGGCACCTCGCGCAGCTCGCCCGCGCGCAACACCTTCGCCTGGATGGACGCGCCCACCTTCTCGTCGCCCAGGTAGCCCAGCAGGTCCTCCACGCCGTGCAGTGACTGGCCGCCCAGGCTCACCAGCACGTCGCCCATCAGCAGCCCGGCCTTCTGTGCGGGCCCCTCTGGATCCACGGAGAGCAGGATGAGGCCCGCCTTCGTGCCTTCGATTTCACGCGGCAGGCGCACCGGGTAGGCGCCCACGCCCAGGTATCCGCGGCGGATGCCGCCGTGCTCGCGCAGCGAGTTCGCCACGCGCGTCAGCGTGCCGCCGGGAATCACGACCGCGGCGGTGCGGGAGAAGGCCGCCGTGGGGATGCCCAGGAAGCGGCCCTGCGCGTCCACCAGCGCGCCGCCGGAGAAGCCCGGAGGCAGGTCCGCGTCGGTCTCCAGGTAGCGGTCCACCTGCCCGCCCGCGTGCGTGCGCCAGTCGCCGCCGAACGCGCTGACGATGCCCAGCGTGGCCCGCGCCGTGCGCCCCGGCCGGCCGAGGGCCAGGACGATGTTGCCCACCTTCACGTCATCGAGCGGCGCGGGCGCGAGCGCGGTGAGCCCGCTGGCGTCAGCCTTGAGGAGCGCGAGGTCGGTGCTCGGGTCGCGGCCGACGAGCTCGGCGGACACCGAGCGGCCGTCCGCGAGGCCCACCTGGATGGAACCCTCGTGTTCGACCGCGTGGCTGGTGGTGAGGATGTGACCGTCGGCATCCCAGATGACGCCGCTGGCGCCCCGGCGACGGCGGGCCTCGACGCGGACGAGGGAGGGAGCGATGCGCTCGACGACGGTGGAGATGGACTGCGAGAGGGACTGGAGGGCGTCGGTGGACATGGCGTGTTCCTTTCGAGCCTGAAACTAAAGGGCTCGAAATCGCGCCACATCGGCGGACCGGGCAGGACGGGGACCTACCCGTTCAGGCAGGACGCCTCTCCTTCCGGGCAGGGTGCTTCAGCTCACCTTGCGGAAGCGCTCGTAGCGCTCTTCCAGGTAGAGCTTCTTGGGACGCAGTTCCTTCGCGCGCGGCAGTTGGAGCGTCTTGCCCACGAAGCCCTTCAGCGCGTGCTCCAGCGTGGGGCCGTCCCGGGTGGCAAGCAGGCTGGGTGCCAGCTCGATGATGCCGTCAGGACGGATGCCCATCAGGTTCGTGTCGAAGGCGCCGTGGTGGAGCCGGCACAGCGCCAGCCCGTTGGGGACTTCCGCGTGGCCGCGTTCGTCGCGGTCCGGGAGGATGTGGGCGCCGTCCAGCAGCTCCTTGCGAGGAAATGCGCAGACCGCGCAGCGGTGTTCGTAGGCGTTCAGGACATGCTGACGGAAGGCCGCCTGATGCAGCCGCTTCTTGGCCTGCACTGTCGTGTATCGCCGCTCCAGGGACAGCAGCTTCGCGTCCGCCACGAAGCGCTGCTTCACCGTCTCGGGCTCGGACACCGTGACGTGGAAGGAGTGCGAGGCGAGGTCCACGTCGGAGATGTAGACGGGCCACAAGGGCCGATAGAAGCCGGGCTCGATGCCGTAGAAGTAGATGAGGGGCGCGTCCAGTTGCTGCGCGCGCACGAGCCGGCGGTTGTCTCGCGCCTCCACGTCCGTGCCCTGGAACTTGTAGAGGAAGGCTCCGTCCGAGGCGATGTTGTCATCGTCGTATCGGGCGACGCGGGTTCCTCGTGGCACGGTGGTCTTGATGGACAGCGCGGTCTCCTGCATCTGCCGGGGCCAGAAGATGCCGCGCGTCCGGTTGGCGAACAGGTGCTGCTCGCCGTGGAGTTGGAAGCCCTCCGCGATGCGCTCCCACGACAGCACTTCACCGTGCCGCTCCACCAGCGCCTGCAAGGCATTGAAGGCCGCCAGTCGGATGGCCTGGTCGTTGTCGGAGGGCGTGGGCACGGGTCCACGACCAGGTTACCAGGCTCAGCCGCGTTCGAGCAGGGCTCCACCCGGACCGAAGCCCAGGGACAGGCACAGCACGTGGCGTCCCTTCACCTGGGGGGCCCGCCGCGCGGATTCGGCCGCCAGCTCCGCGTCGTTGAGCACGAGCACCGGGCCTCCCGTGTCCGGCAGGCCCGCGTGGGCGAGGATGTCCGGGACCAGCGAGGCCGTGCCCTCGAAGCCGTAGGTGCAGCCTCCGGGCATCAGGGCCTCATCCAGTGGACACGGCAATGCCAGACACAGCGCGTCCGGAGGTTCGCGGCTGTCCTCCGCGAGGAACGTCCGCAGCGCTCCCGAGATGAACGCCACCGTGTCCCGGATGTGATGGCCGTCCGCGGGACGCGGCTGCCCGATGAACAGCGGGGGCAGGGTGGTGAGGTTCCGCTCCACGACGCGCGTGGCTCCAGCACGCGCGAGCTTGATGCTCGTCTGGCCCACGTCCACGCAGAGCGGACTTCGCGCGCCCGTTGCTTCCAGCATGCGCAGCCCCGCGCGCACGGGAGCGAAGCGCGGTGACAGCGCGATGTGCACCGGGCGGCGCAGCGACGCTGTTGCCTCTCGCAACGCTGCGGGAAAGCCGTCCAGCTCCGCCAGTCCTCCACTCAGGTACGCCGCATCCGGCGCATGCTTCTTCACCAGCAGCGCGAGCGCCTCCGCCAGCGGAAGCATCATGCGGGCCGCGAGCGTGGCTCCGGGAACTCCCGCGCGCCGGTCGTCCTCCACCCACGGGGAGCCCAACAGCTCCCACAGCTCACGGCCGAACACGGGCAGGTTCCACACCTCCAGCGGTGTGATCCCCTCAGGGCGATGCCGGCGAGGTTTCCACCTGGAGGCGCTCATGCCACGAGCCCGGCGATGCGTTCCGCGGCGGTCCTCGCGCCATCGTGCGCGCGGTAGGATCGGGCGATCTCCGCCACGCGGTCGCGCATCGGTGTCTTCGGTGCCAGCAATTGTGCGATGGCTTCGCGGCACGACTCCACCGTGAGGGTCCTCGGGTCCCTCGCGAGCCCTGCTCCGGCCTTCTCCAGGAAGTGCGCCTGCACGGGCTGGTCGTTGCACACCGGCAGCAGCAGCATCGGCACTCCCGCCGTCATCGCCTCCGTCACGGAGTTGGCCCCTCCGTGGGAGATGAACGCCGCCGCGCGCTCCAGCACCTGCCGCTGCGGCGTGTAGCGCACCGCCACCACGTCACCGGGCAGCGTGCTCGGGAAGTCCGTGTCCGCAAGCTCGCCCGCGCACAACACCAGCGTCACGCCGAAGGGCTTCGCGGCCTCCGCGATGAGGCGGAACAGCCCCGGCTGATACGAAATCTGACTGCCGAAGGACACGTACAGCACCGGCTTGTCGCCCAGCCGCTCCCAGGGGAAGGGCTCCTCGTCACCCCGGGCCTCCGGCGGAATGGAGGGCCCCACCAGCAGCGTGTCCGGGGGCACTCCCGCGTCCGGGCCCAGGAAGGCCTCGGTGGCGAAGATGACGTTGAGCCGGGGCGACAGGCACTCACAGGTGCGGAAGCGCGCGTCGAAGCCGTGACGGCGGAACAGGGCCTGACGGTCGTCCTTCAGCGCCCGCACGTTGCGCAGCAGGGGAATCTCCGGCCGCGGCTTTAGCAGCGTCAGCGCGGAGGACACACCCGCCCAGGGAATGCCTTCCGCGTGCGCCGCGAGCACCGCCGCGTACTGCATCCCGTCCAGCGCCATCACGTCGGGACGGAAGGCGCGCACCACTTCGCGCACGGGCTCCAGCATCGTGGGGACCGAATCCAGCAACAGGCCCCGGATCCACTTCCCCAGCGCCACGTCATCGAGCACCAGCTTCGCCAGCGCTTCGCCTCCTGTCTCGATGCCCGGTGGCGCGGCTTCGACGTGCGGCAGGCGCAGCACCTCCACGCCCAGGGACTCGAGCTGTGGCGCGGGTTCGGGGATGCACAGCCAGCCGACGGTGTGCCCCAGGCGGCGCAGCCATTGGGCCACGCCGACCATCGGGTTGAGGTGGCCCTTCTCGGGAGACGTGGCGATGAGGACTCGGGACATTCAGGGGGGCGCCTTGGTGTGGGCCTGGAGCATGGCCAGGGACATGAGGCGCATCAACAACCGATCCATCGGTCCGGCCTGCGCGTCGTCGGGCGGCAGGCGGAAGTAGCGCTCCATCAATCCCAGCACGCCTTGCGTGTTGACGACCTGGAGGGAGTCCAGCCGCGAAGGGGAGAGCCAGGCGCGATACAGCTCCAGCCAGCGCGACCGCACCGGGCTGGAGAGGGCGGTGTGTCCATACCGGGGCGTCTTGCGCGCGAGGCGGACCTCGTCCGGCACCAGCGACCGCACCGCGTGCCGGAACAGCCACTTGCCGAACCCGTCCCGCAGCAGCACGGACTCTGGCAGGGCCAGCGCCACCCGCGCGAAGCCTTCATCCAGGTACGGCGTGCGGACCGTGAGCCCATGGGCCCGGGCGCCTCGCAGCTCGGGCGGGAGGATGAGCTCGGTCAGCACCCACTTCGCGTACCGCAGCTCCTCGGAGGGGAGCGCCTCCTCCTGAGACAGCTCCCACGGCGCGGGCAGCGAGGCGAGCACGGTCCCCAGGTTGTCCACAGGGGGGCCGTGCGAGGCGTGATCGCTGTTCCTGTGCCCGGAAACAGTCCTCAAGTTGTCCACAGGTGTGGAGTCTTCACGGCGTCCCACGGATTGATCGCGACCGCCGTTTCCAGAGGGGGCATGCCCGGCGGCTGGCTTTGATTCCTGATCGCCGTGCGGAGCCCCGTCCAGAGCGCTCCCCGAGTTGTCCACAGCCCCCCGTGCCGCTCCGGGGGCCTCTTCATGATCGCGCGAGCCGGCTCGGAGCGGCGCCCGCAAGTTGTCCACAGCCGCCATGGCTTCGAGTCTCAGGGCCCGCACGGCCAACGCGCGGTCCTCGTCCACGCGGGCCTTGGCGGAGGCGAGCGCGCCCGGGGTGCCCTGGAGCACCTCGTCCGCCCCCGCGCCGCTCAGGAGGACGGGGCCCGCGCCCTGCCGCCGGGCCTCCAGATAGAACACGTAGCTGGCCACGGCCCGGGCGTTGAGGATGACCGTCTGGTTGGCGAGGACCGCGTGCTCGAACAGATCCGGGAGCACGGAGTCCGGGATGTGCACGTCCACCAGCTCCGCGCCCGTCACCTGCGCCATCCGCCGCGCGTTGCTCCGCTCCCCCGCGTCCGCGAAGTGCACGTCCATCGTCCACGCGCGCGCCTCCCCCGGTGCGTGCCGCGCGGCCATCGCGCACAGGGCCGCGCTGTCCACCCCGCCGCTCAGGCTCACCTCGTGCGTGCCTGCTTCCACATGCGCCCGCACGGTGTCGGACCAGACGGCCAGCAGCCGCGCCGCGAGCCCTTCCTCATCCTGTGCCTCCACCTCCCGGGTGACTCGCGGCAGCGTCACGCCGAGGGGCTCCGCGTCCGGCCGCAGGTCCGCGTTGGATGCGCGGGCATGGGACAGCAGGTCGCTCACCGCCCGAGGAGTCAGGCCACGCGCGGGAGACGCCTTGGGAGGTCGGGTCGGCATGCGGTCCGCATCATAGGGAGTTGGGAGTCGCCAGCGGAAAGTCAGGGAGGGTGAGATAACCCTCCTGGACCACGCGAACAGGGAAGGGCGGGACATGCGGGACGATGCGGTGGACGTCGTGTTGCGAGAGCGCTTCGGGCTGGAGTCCTTCCGGCCCGGACAGCGCGAGGTGCTCACGAAGCTGCTCGCGCCCCACGGCTCCGCGCTCGCGGTGTTCCCCACGGGCGGCGGCAAGTCGCTGTGCTACCAGTTGCCCGCGCTGCTGCTCGAAGGGCTCACGGTGGTGGTGTCACCGCTCATCGCGTTGATGAAGGATCAGATCGACGCGCTGGAGCGGAAGGGAATCCGCGCCGCGCGGTTGGACTCCTCGCTGTCGCTGGAGGAGTCGCGCGAAGTGACGGAGTCCCTGCGCGACGGGACGCTGAAGCTCCTCTACGTGGCCCCCGAGCGCTTCAACAACGAGCGCTTCATGGGGCTCTTGAGCGAGCTCCCCATCTCCCTCTTCGCGGTGGACGAAGCGCACTGCGTCTCCGAGTGGGGCCACAACTTCCGGCCGGACTACCTCAAGCTCGCGCAGGCGGCCCGCACGCTCCAGGCCGAGCGCATCCTGGCTCTCACCGCCACGGCCACGCCGCAGGTGGTGCACGACATCTGCCAGGGCTTCGGCATCCCGGAGTCGCACGCGGTCGTCACCGGCTTCTACCGGAACAACCTCGCGCTGGAGACCACGCCCACGGGCCCGGAGGCGCGCGACGCCCTGCTGGTGGAGCGGCTCAAGTCGCGCCCGCCCGGCACCACCATCGTCTACGTCACGCTGCAGAAGACCGCGGAGCGCGTGGCGGCGCTCTTGAGCGCGGAGGGCCTGCCCGCGAGCGCCTATCACGCCGGCCTGGAAGCCGAGGAGCGCGAGCGGGTGCAGGATGCGTGGACGCACTCCGCGAAGGGCATCGTCGTGGCGACCATCGCGTTCGGGATGGGCATCGACAAGGCGGACGTGCGCGCCGTGTATCACTACAACCTGCCCAAGGGCCTGGAGAGCTACAGCCAGGAGATCGGCCGCGCGGGCCGTGACGGAAGACCGTCCGTCGTGGAGCTGCTCGCGTGCCCGGACGACGTGCCCACGCTGGAGAACTTCGCGCTCGGAGACACGCCGCTGCCGGAGGCGCTGACGGCGCTGGTGAAGGAGCTGTTGTCCTCGGGGCCGGAGCTGCACCTGGACATGTACGCGCTGGGCAACCGCCACGACCTGCGGCCCCTGGTGCTGCGCACGGCGCTGACGTACCTGGAGCTGGAGGGCGTGCTGCGCCAGGGCACGCCGTTCTACGCGGGCTACAAGGTGCAGCCGGCGGGCTCGTTGGACGCGCTCGTGGGCAGGTTCCAAGGGGAGCGTGCGCGCTTCGTGAAGGACCTGTTCGCGCACGCGAAGAAGGGACGCACCTGGTACACGTTCGACCCCGCCGAGATCGCGAAGGCGTTGGACCAGCCGCGAGAGCGGGTGGTGAAGGCGCTCGACTACTTCCAGGAGCAGGGCTACGCGGAGGTGCAGGTGGCGGAGCCGCGTCAGCGCTACACGCGGCTGCGCGAGCGCGAGGACGCGAAGGCGCTCGTGGCCCTGTTGCAGGAGCGCTTCCAGAAGCGGGAGGTCCAGGAGGTGTCGCGCGTGCGCGACGTGCTCCGGCTGGTCACGCATGACGGCTGCCAGAGCAACGCGCTGGTGGCCCACTTCGGCGAGCAGCGCGAAGCCCCGTGCGGACACTGCACCTTCTGCCGCACGGGCGTGGCGCGCGTGCTGCCGCCGCCGCATCCACGGCCGGACCTGCGCGAACAGCTGGACGTGGCCACGTTCCAGTCGCTCGTCGCGAAGCACCCGGAAGCGCTGGGCCACCCCAGGCAGGCGGCCCGGTTCCTCTGTGGCCTGAGCAGTCCCGCGCTCTCCAAGGCGAAGCTCACCGGGCACAAGCTCTTCGGCGTCCTGGCCGAATATCCATTCGCCCAGGTGCTGGGGTTCTGTGACGCGCGCTAACCGATCGCGGCCCGCAGGCTCGGTGAGAAGGGGGGAAGGACGGCCTGGGCCTTGAGCGCCTGCCGCTCTCCGCCTGCTCCTTCCTGGAGCGCTCGGCGGAAGGGGGCAAAGGTGAGCGCCCAGAAGCGCAGCTCGCGCCCGAACTCCGAATCGAGTCGCGCCGCCTTTTGTTCATCGACCCCGAGCGTGGTCGCGAGGCCTTTCAGGACGTCGGCTTCCGGGAGCCCGCTGAAGGTGGAGGCCACGGTGTCCGAGGATTCATGGAGGAGCGCCCTCGCGGTGAACGACTCCAGCTCCGTCGCGTCCGGGAGCGGGGACTTGAGGCACGCCTTCGCGTTGACGAGGCCCGCACCCCACGCGAGCTGGCTCTGGGGCCAGCTGTCACAGGTGGCGCGGAGCACATGGCGGAAGACCTGCGCGAGCGTTGGTCCTCCCTGGTACTTCGCGAGCAGGTTGTCCCGGCCATGGTGCGCCAGCCAGAGCGCGGCGATCCCCGCGACGGTCGCGGTCGCATAGGAAGTGCCGCTGCTCTGCCCGACCTTGTCGGCGGGCTGCGCCACCCAGACGTTCTCGCCCGGGCCGGTGGCGTCCACAGCCTTGCCCCAGGCGGAGAAGGCCCAGGGCTGCGAGCTCGCGTTGCACGCGGCCATCGCGACGACCTCGTCATACGCGCCCGGCCAGACGACGATGGGGCCCGTGTAGTTGCCCGCGGCGGCGATGACGATGATGTTCTCAGCCACCGCCTGCTGGATGATCCGGTGCAGCCCCGCGTTGGGCAGCCACCCGAGGCTGATGCTGATGACATGGACCCGCCGCTGGATGGCGAACCCGATGGAATCACGCAGCCGGTCGACGCCCACGTTGAACAGCACGGGCGAGGGGACGAAGAGCGTGGGCTTCGCGACACGCAGCGGGACGACCTCGGCCTTCGGTGCGACTCCATCCACGAACAGCTTCGGTCCGTCCACGCTCGGGCCGTTGTACGGGCTCGCCATGACGCTCGCGGTGCCCAGGCCGTGGCCGCCGCCGGGATTCTCCGTCGTGGGGTCATCGTCGATGAAGTCCCAGCCAAGCCTTGGCGTGAAGTTCGGTCCCAGCTCGGGGTGGGGCAGGTAGCCGCTGTCCGGATGACCGATGAGGATGCCCTCGCCCTGGCTGGCGCCGCCGGCCAACTGCCACGCTTCATCCGCCTTCACGAAGCGCGGGCTCCAGTCGCAATCGCTGTCGTTGAACGTCTCAGGTCCAGACTCCGCCTGCTGCGCCTTGAGGCGCGTGGGCGCCGTGTCCGTGGCCTCGCTCTGTTCCGCGTAGACCGCCTCGAAGGCCGGATCCGCATCCTCCACGCTCGGGTCCGCCTGGAGGCGGCGGGCCAGCTCCCACGCCTGTGCCGGTTCGATGGTGCCGGGAGGCAGGAGGTCGAACGAGCGCCCGGTGGGTTCGAACGGCACCGGGCGGATGATCCACGGCTCCGCTCCGACGAGCGCGGCCACGGTCTTCTCCAGGGAGGTCCGGTCGAAGCCCTCACGGAGGAGCACGTCGAGGGTGCGGAGCTTCGAGGACTCGAATTGCTCGGGCGGCGCCATGGTAGCGCACCTGTATCCCTGGGCCTTCGTGGCGGGATACGGGCCCCCGGGGCGGTGGGTGTGTCGGTTAGACTCCCGCGCCGTGCGCTACGAGCTTCACGACAGCCGCGTCCTCACCTGGTCCCTGGAGACGCACGTCACCACGCACTGCAACCTTCGCTGTGCGCAGTGTTGCCCGCTGTCGCCGCACCTGCCCGCGTGGGCCGTGTCCCCCCAGGCGCTGGCCGAGGACCTGCGCCGGCTCTCGCGCGTGCTCAAGCCCAACGTCTTCAAGCTCACCGGCGGTGAGCCCTTCCTCCATCCGGACCTGCCCGCCGTGCTGGACGGGGTGCGCGCCTCCGGGCTCACCGAGCAGGTGTCCGTCACCACCAACGGCTTCCTCGCCCAGAGCGCCCCCGACGCCGTGTACGAACGGCTCGACCGGATGACGCTGTCGTTCTACACGTCCGCGCCCCTGCCCGAACGCTCCATCGCCCGCATCACCGAGCGCTGCGACCGGCACGGCGTCCACCTCACGGTGAAGGCCATCGACCGCTTCCAGCGCATCACCCCGGACGCGCCCCTCACGTCCGACGCGGAGATACAGGACGTCTTCGACACGTGCTGGCTCAAGCAGCGCTGCCACCTGGTCCACCAGGGCCGCTTCTACACCTGCACCCGGCCTCCCCACGTCGCCACCGTCTTCGCCGCGGAGCATCCGCACCTGCCCGCGCTCCTCGAACACGACGGCGTGCCGCTCGAAGACCCGGACCTGCTCACGCGCCTGCTGGGCTACCTGGAGCGGGACACGCCGCTCGCCACCTGCCGCCATTGCCTGGGCTCCAGCGGCCCCTGGGAACCCCACGCGCAGCTGCCGCGCGCTCGCGCCGCTCCCTGATCAGGGCGCCGGAGCTGCCACGTCCGCCGACGGCGCGGGCAGCGGCAGCTCCACCGTGAAGAGGGAGCCCTGGCCCAGGCGGCTCTCCACGCGCACCTTGCCACCCATGGCCTCCACCAGCGTGCGGGTGATGTAGAGGCCCAGGCCCAGGCCGCCGTAGTGGCGGTCACTCACCGCCCGCTCGAAGCGGCCGAAGAGGCGCGGCAGGGACTCTTCCGAGATGCCGATGCCCTGGTCCCGCACCGTCAGCGCCGCCTTTCCGTCGCGCGTCTCCAGCCGGACCTGGATGGGCCGCCCCTGGCCGTACTTGATGGCGTTGTCCACCAGGTTCACCACCACCTGCTCCAGGCGCGGCCGGTCCCACACGCCCATCATCGTGGCGTCCGCGCACTCCAGCTGGAGCACGGAGCCGGAGCGCGCGGCGGGGCCCTCGTAGGCGGTCACCACGTCGCGCACCAGCTCCGCCAGGTCCATGGGCACGCACTCCAGCGACAGCCGTCCCGCCGCGATGCGCGACACGTCCAGCAGGTCGTTCACCAGCTCCGCCAGCTTCTTCAGCTGCCGCGTGCCCACGTCCAGGTAGCGCTCCACCAGCTCGCGCGGCACGGGGCCCGGGTGGCGCTCCATGTCGCGCCGCAGCGCCTGGAGCTTGAGGTTGAGCGGCGTGAGCGGCGTCTTCATCTCGTGGCTCGCGATGGACAGGAACTCGTCGCGCAGGCGCACCGCTTCGCGCGCCTCGCGGTACAGCCTCGCGTTCTCCATGGAGAGCGCGGCGCGGTTGGCCAGCTCCTGGAGGAAGGGCAGATCCGCGGAGGTGTAGCGTCTCCCGGAGCGGTGCGTGGTGACGAAGCTGAGCAACCCCAGCGAACGCTCACCGGCCACCAGCGGCACCACCACCAGCGAGCGGACGCGCAGCTCTTTCAACAGCGCGATGCGCTGCGGGTCATCCGTGAACAGCGGGAGGACGTCGTCGGTGAAGTCCTCGATGAACAAGGGCTGCCCGTAGTGACGCGGCTCGGTGCCGGCCAGCTTGGGGAGGCCCGACACGTACGTCGTGCGGGACCGCAGCGGCTCCGCGAGCGACTCCGGCTCCGTGGCCGCGTGCTCCACCTCCATGCGCTGGAACGTGCCGTCCTCCAGTGCGCTGTCGATGAGGCACCAGTCCGCCAGCGTGGGGACCGCCAGGCGCACCACGTTGCGCAGCGTGGCCTTGTCGTCCAGCGACGTGGCCAGGAAGGAGCTGGCCCCCGCCAGCAGCCGCAGGTGCTCCTCGTTGTGCGACAGCTCGCGCGCCAGCCGCTCCGCCCGGGAGCGGGCGCGCACCACGTCCGTCACGTCGAAGCCGAAGCCCGCGATGCCGTCCACCTGCCCGTGCGTGTCGTGCGTGGGCGTGTACGTGACGTCGAAGATGAACTCCCGGAGGGTGCCATCCAGCTGGGGCAGCTTGAGGGACACCTCCCGGCCCACGAAGGGCTCTCCCGTCGCGTAGACGTGGTCGAGGATGCGTGCCACGCGTTCGGCCTCCTCCTTCGGTCCCACGTCGCGCGCGGGCAGGCCCAGCAGATGAGGAGGGTTGCCCAGCATCGCGGAGTTGAGGGGGTTGGACAGCTCGAAGACGTGCTGGGGCCCGCGGAAGATGACCAGGTGCGCGGGCGCGTGCATGAACAGCTCATGCAGGCGCGCGCGTTCGTACTCGGCGGCGGCGCGGGAGGCGCGCTCGCGCTCCAGCAGGTCCGCGCGCTCCGCGTTGGCCCGGCGCAGGCGCACGTTGAGCAACGTCACGAACAGCGACAGGGCGAAGAAGAAGACCAGCGCGATGAGGTTGCCGGGGTGGGTGACCCAGTCTCCTAGCGGTGACAGGAAGAAGTAGTCCACCGTCACCAGCGAGAGCGCCGTCGCCACCAGCCCCGGCCCCCAGCCTCCCCGCCAGCCCGCGAACGCGACGGCGGCGAAGAAGGCCAGGAACGGGGC